>CAMLEF010000074.1 GCA_946478675.1 uncultured Flavobacteriales bacterium
AGATGGGCTTTCGCTTTCGCCTCATCGATCCCCGCATACAATTCCCCGAGCAGCGAAAAGTAATACGGGTTATTCGCCAGCTTCAGCTTTTCCGCTTCTGCAATAGCGGCCGCGTTGCCTTTCACTTTCGAAAGCGCAAATGTCCTGTTCAGCGCGGCGACCGGCGAGTACTCGATCATCAGCAGGTGATTGTAGAGCTGCAGGATGTTCTCCCATTTTTCTTTCGTGTCTGCTTTCTGCGTGTGCCACCAGGCAATGCCGGCTTCGAGATGATATTTCGAAAGCTGCTTTCCCTGCGACGCGCGCTGGAGATAATAGCCGCCTTTCGCGATCAGCTCGTGGTTCCATCGCGATTCGTCCTGCTCATCGTACAGCACGATTTCACCGTTTTCCTTTTGCCGCGCTTCGAAACGTGACGCATGAAAGCACATCAGCGAAAGCAGCGCGCTCACTTCCGGCCGGTCGGTGAGCGGATTTTCCGTCAACAAAAATGCCAGCCGCATCGCTTCGAGGCAAAGTTCGTTGCGCATCACCGTGTCGTCGCTTTCCGAATAATAACCTTCGTTGAAGAGCAAATAAAGTGTCCGCAATACATTGCCGAGCCGTTCGTCGATCGCTTCTTCGCCGGGAAAACCGATCACTACTTTTTCCGTTCGCAGCTTTTCTCTCGCGCGGAACAAACGCTTGTTGATCGTTTCCTTATTCGTGAGAAAAGCATTCGCAATTTCGTCGATGCCGAAGCCGCAGAGAATGCGCAACGCCAAACCGATCTGCGCTTCTGCGGGCAGCGAAGGATGGCAAACGGCAAACAGCATCTGCAGCTGGCTGTCGGTGATGTTCTTTTCCGAAAGATCGATCTCCGGCATTTCTGAAACCGCATTTTCCTGCTTCCATTCGCCGGCGATCTTCCCGGTGAACAGCTGCTGCCGCTTCATGTAATTCTTCGCTTTGTTTTTCGCGACGGTGTACAGCCAGGCTTCGGGATTGGCGGGCACGCCTTTGTACGGCCAGCTTTCCATCGCGAGCAGGAACGTTTCACCGGCAATGTCTTCTGCTGCTTCCACGTGCGTGATGCCCATGAGCTTACTGAGCACAGCGACAATTTTGCTGAACTCCTTGCGGAAGAGATGCGGTATGAGCTCCGTTTGTTGCATGAAAAAAAAATCCCCGCAAATTTCGCAGGGACTTCGATTGCATTTACATCGTGTCGACCTCGCGCACTTCTACGCTGCCGCCGTTTTTAAGAATGGGACATTGCTTCGCGATCGCCACGGCGCTGTCGTAATCTTTCGCGCGGATCATCGAGAAGCCGCCGATGATTTCTTTGATGTCGGAATACGGACCGTTGGTGACGACGCCGTCCGCTTTGATCACGTGACCGGAGTTAACGAGACGATTGCCGCGATTGACGAGCGCATCGCCCATGGTATTGAACCAATCCATCCATTCCTGCAGCATCGCCTGCGCTTGTTCCGGCGTGCGGTTTTCCATCATTTTATAATCGGTGCGAAAAACAAGAAGAAAATCTTTCATGAGTATTTTGTTTTAATGAGCAGTTGTTATTTCAATGAAGCCTGAAGTTGGTTCAACTTAAAACCTTGAACGTTGAACAACAAACGTCAATGCACGCCGTCACCTTTCGCGATGCGACGTACTTCAACGCTGTTGCCTTCGCCCTGCAACACCGGGCTGCCTTTCGCAAATTCGACCGCTTCTTCGACGGAATCCGCTTTGACGATGACGTAACCGCCGAGCGTTTCTTTGATATCGCCGAAAGGTCCGTTGGTCACGACCTTGTTGTGCCAGACCACGCGCGCATCGTCGAACGGAAGCCCGTTGCCCCCGACAAATTTGTTCTGCGCTGCAATGCCGCCGATCCAATCCATCGTCTGTTTCATCCAGATCTGCATCTGTTCCGGTGAGGCGACTTTCTGTCCGTCCTGGTGACGGAAAATGAGCATGTACTCGTTCATGGTGTTTTTGTTTTTGAGTTAGAGAAGCGTGTGATTACGCTTATCTAACAATCGGGCAGGGGAGGATTGGACAAAGAGACAAAAAATAATTCGCGGAAAAAAAATGAACCACGGAGACACGGGGGCGCGGAGTTTATTTTTTCTCTGTGTCCCCGTGTCTCCGTGGTTCAAATCCATCCACGCAATAAAACCCTGCGCCCGGCGTTATTTCCCCGGTCAAACGCTATCTTTAAGCCTGTTATGCTGCGAAAGCTCCTCTTTATCACGCTGCCTGCACTCTTTGCCGGAATTTCCCTCCACGCCCAGATCGGCGGAAGCGCTGTTTTCCCCTCGCTCGACCTGCCGCTCTCCGCGCGCTCGGCGGCTCTCGGTGGAAAAGCCATCGCCATCAACGACAACGACATCAACCTCGCGGTATGGAATCCTTCGCTGCTGAATTCCAGCATGCACAGCCAGCTCGCGCTCAGCTTTTCCGATTACCTCGCCGACATCCGCTACGGTTACGCCGCTTTCGGATGGCACGTCGATAAAGTCGGCACCTTCGCGCTGAATGCGACGCGCATCGACTACGGCACCTTCCGCGAAACCGACGAGACCGGCGCCACCATCGGCGAGTTCAAGGCCGGCGAATACGGCATCAACGCCGGCTACAGCCGCGCGCTCGACAGCAACTTCACCATCGGTGTCAACGCGAAATTCATCCAGTCGAATCTCTATCTCTGGAAAGCCAGCGGGCTCGCGTTCGACCTCGGCGCCAGCTACCACATTCCCGGGCACAGCTTTGCCGCCACGATGCTGCTCCGCAACATGGGCGGCATGACGAAAAATTACACCGACGGCAACAAAGAAAAACTGCCGTTTGAAGTGGAAGCAGGATTTGCCTTCAAGCCGAAGCACATGCCGTTCCGTTTTTCGATCACGTTCCAGGACCTGCAGCAGTGGGATCTCACGTACGTCGATCCCGCGAACCCGCCGCAAACCGTCGATCCGCTGACGGGCGATTCCATCAAGGTGAGCAAATTCAAAACCTTCGGCGATAAAGCCATGCGCCACGTTGTGCTCGGCGGCGAGCTGCTCATCGGTAAAGCCGTGTCGATCCGTGTCGGCTACAATTACCAGCGACGCAAAGAGCTGCTGCTCGATACGAAACACGGTGCCACCGGTTTTACTTTCGGTGCCGGCATCCGCGTTTACAAATTCAACATCAGCTACGCGCGCGCCCCTTACCATCTCGCCGGCGCCACCAACACGTTCACGATCACGACGTCGTTCTCCGATTTTTATTCGAAGAAGTAAGCGCCCGTTTGTTCGAGCGGAGTCGGGAACGTTTCACTGCCAATTCCGGATGCTGATTTGCAGCTGCAATAATCCGCGTAATCCGTGGCGAAAAAAAGCCGCAGAGGCGCGGAGAGCGCAGAGAGTTCGCAGAGAAAAGAATCCGCGCAATTCGTAGCCATACAATCTGCGGAAATCTGCGCAATCAGCGGCTTTTGTTCACTGCGTAAACACGAACTCCACACGATGATCTTTCGCTTTGCCGGTTTTATCCGAAGCGAACCCTTTCGTCGTGATGCGCTCTTTTGCAATTCCTTTTTTGACGAGGTAATCGGCGATCGCCTGCGCGCGGGTCTGCGCCAATTGCTGCGTGGATTCCGGCGTGCCTTCTTCATCGGCGTACCAGTCAATTTCTACTGACAAATCCTGCTGCTTTTTCATCGCGAAGGCAACGAGGTACAACGTTGATTCCGCATCATCGTTCAGTTCCGATTTTCCTTTTGCGAAAAATGTCGCGCGTGAAGTCATCACTTTTCCTGCGGTGATCGACGTGTCCATCAGCACCGGCGAAGGAATAATTTCTTCCACGATCGGTTCGCCTTTTCGCACGATCGTAAAATCGTCGATGTAATAATAGCACCAGCTCAACGGCCCGACGCCGGTCAGCGGACGCATGACTTTCGAATGCGAATCGTCGTTGAAATTGCCGACGACGAAAAACTGTTCGCCGCCTTTCGCGCGATACTCCGCGGTGACTTCTTTCCATTGCCCGCTGTAATGCACGTAATCGAGATTGCCGATCGTCACCTGCGGCGTCAGCTCGTGATGCGCATTGAAACGATCTTCCCCTTTGTTGTCGGGTGAAAGCTGGCTGGTAAAATACAGGTGGATCTCATCGACGCCGAACGAGCAGCCCGGTCCGAGCGCGAGAAAAAAGCGGATCGAATAGGTGACACCCGCCTGCATCGGAGCGGATAACGAACCGCCGGAATATTCGCGGTAGTTGTTGGAATAATGACCGAGAAAACCGCCGAACGCCAGCCCGGAATGCGGCTTCATTGTTCCGCCGATCGACGCGGAATTGTCGTACATGCCGATGGAGGGACGATAAAGGTCAGACGAATACTGGCCGACGTCGTACCAGCCTTTCACCTCGTCGTTTTTCATCGTGCAATAACCGAGGTCGGGTGTTTTCCATTCTTCGAAACCGGGATTCACGACCAGGTTTTGCGCAGGCGAAAAAAGCGACAGGAGCAGGGCGGCGGACAGGAGTAAGTAACGCATCTTCCTTTTTGATATATAACACAGATGCAGGAAGAAGTTACTTTTCACAAACTATTCCGCGCCACGGCCGGCAATAATGTGAACATCGCTGATCGTGACAGGAATCATACCGCTGTTCCAGAAAACGAAACGGATCTGGCGGGTGGCCTGTGGAATGGAATCGAAGAACATGCGCTGCTCCATCCGTTCCGGCCGGGAATAGTTACGCTTCAGCCGCTCAAGATCGGTGAGCTGCGAGACGAGCGGCGCGCCGGCGCTGTCGCAAATGTTGCAGCCGATCCAGCCGCGGAACGGTTCCGTCGCAGCCTGCAAACGAAAACCGATCGTGCAGCAGAACGGGCGGTGCAGGAACGAATCGGGCGCAAGCGTGTCCAGCAGGATATAATTTTCGACGCTGCTGATGGAAGGACGGTCCGTCTCCGTCATCACTTTCCAGGGATAAGGCGTTTTTCGCCGCAGCAGGATTTCTGCATAAGGACCTTGCCCGACCGTATCGTATCCCGGCAGCGGCACGCGGTCCCATCCGGAAAGCAAAATAAAATCGGCAAAACGTCCCGGGAAATTTTGCTCCTGCACGTCGTTGAGCTCCGAATGATTGGTGAAATCGTAATAGCGGATCACGCCCGCCTGCAGTCCCCGCGCAGTAACCAGCGGCGCCTGGTGATGGAGCTTCTTCCATTCGAGCAGCTTTTCGTAAAAAGCCACGGGTGTCGTTTCGCAGGGATACGCCGGTGCATTGCTCACGTTCAGCGATTGAAAAAGCTGCAGCAGAAATGCGGCTGCCGGCAGGAAAACTACCGGGCGGAAAAAAGTCCACGACTGGTCGAGCGAAAACGTCAAAGCAAGGATAAAAAGAATATACAGGTGCAGCGCCGTCCGTTCTTTCGGGTAAGGAACATGCCAGCAAATGTGGACCAGGATCGTTCCGAGCAGCATGGACCAGAACAGGAGATGCGCCACGAGCGAAGCACCGTTCATGCGTCGCCGGAAAAGCTGGATAATAACCGCGGTTACATAAAGGGCGAGCACGCCGTAAAAAACTACTTCCGCAATTCCCGGTTGCCGCAGTGCCAGTTCGTAGGGAAGGCTGAAGAAGACTGCGCTGGCGAACCCTTCGTCGGTCGGATTAAAATAGGTTAACGCGCCCGAATGGTTGAGGCGGAACGAATAAACGGCTGCGATCACCATCGGAACAACGACGAAAAGCAAAAAGAAAATGCCGTTGCGGATCGCTTTTTTCTTGTCGCGATGACGACGGAATTCCCCGGCAGCCAGGAAAAAGAAAATGCCTCCTGCCGCCATCACCGCAATGATGACGACGAGGTTGGACCACAATGAACAACTCAGCAGCAGTAGCCCCGCAATAAAATCTTTCTGCCGGAATTCCTGCCGGTAAGCCAGCAAATGCCAGCAGCCGCCCAATAGAAACGCAGCCGACAAACCGTAGCCGCGGCACAGCGAGAAAAAGGAGAACAGGTAAATGGGGCAGGTGAGCAGCAGGAAACAGCCGGCTGCAGTCACCCAGGAATCGAAAAAACGTTTCATGCGCCAGGCATACAGGAGGTACGTCGCTCCCACCAGCACATTCGGAAGACGCAATGCCAAACGGGAATCGCCGAACAGCAAATAGCTGAAGCGGGTGAGCGCCGAATTCAGCACGTGGTTATTCGTGTCGTTGTCGGAAAGAAAAGGATTCAGCTTTCCCGTGCGCACGTGGAAATAAAAAGTGCTCAGCTCATCGTAATACGCCGGCAGCAAAATGGCGCGGAGCACGATGTAAAGAAAAAGACAGGAAGCTCCAAGGAGGATAACACGATCGTAGCGTTTGGTCATACATGACAGTAAAGACGTAATACGCGGGCTTCCCGGGAGAGAAGCCACATGGGATGTGTTTGCGTATTAAACGACAGCACCGACGGAAAATTGTGACGGAGCGTATTTCCGGAAACTTTTCCCCCGATAAACCCTATTTTTGGCGTCGACCTTTCTATGAAAAAGATTCTCGTTGCCAACCGTGGTGAGATCGCCCTTCGCGTGATGCGTTCCTGCAGGGAAATGGGCATTTCCACCGTCGCTGTTTTTTCTGAAGCCGATCGCAATGCGCTTTTCGTTCGTTATGCGGATGAAGCCGTTTGCATCGGTCCGCCCCCTTCGTCGCAGTCGTACCTGCTCGGCGATAAGATCATCGAAGTCGCCAAACAACTTGGTGTCGACGGCATTCACCCGGGCTACGGTTTTCTTTCGGAGAATTCCGATTTCGCTGCTGCGGTAAAAAAAGCCGGCATCACGTTCATCGGGCCTTCTCCCGAAGCGATGGACATGATGGGCGACAAGCTCTCGGCCAAAGCGGCGGCCAAGAAATACAACATCCCGATGGTGCCCGGTTCCGACGGCGCTATTTCCGACGTCGAAGAAGGAAAGAAGATCGCGCTGGCGACCGGTTTCCCGCTGCTCATCAAAGCGAGCGCAGGTGGAGGCGGTAAAGGCATGCGCATCGTCGAGAAGATCGAAGATTTTGCCGAGCAGATGAAGCTCGCCGTCAGTGAAGCGACCTCCGCATTCGGCGACGGCTCCGTCTTCATTGAGAAATACGTGGCCGGCCCGCGTCACATCGAGATCCAGGTCATGGCCGACAATCACGGCAACATCGTGTACCTGTTCGAGCGCGAATGTTCCGTCCAGCGCCGCCACCAGAAAGTCATCGAAGAAGCGCCGTCCAGCGTATTGACGCCGGAGATCCGCGAGCAGATGGGCAAGTGCGCGGTCGACGTAGCGCGTGCCTGCAACTACAGCGGCGCGGGCACGGTGGAATTCCTGCTCGACGAAAACAAGAATTTCTATTTCCTCGAGATGAACACCCGCCTGCAGGTGGAGCATCCCGTCACCGAAATGATCACCGGCATCGATCTCGTGAAAGAGCAGATCCGCGTAGCCCGTGGAGAAAAGCTGTCATTCCGGCAGGAGGATTTGAAGATCAACGGCCATTCCATCGAAGTGCGCGTGTACGCCGAAGACCCGGCCAACAACTTTCTGCCCGACATCGGCAAGCTCGTAACGTATCGCCGTCCGCAGGGAACCGGCGTCCGCGTCGACGACGGTTTCGAGGAAGGCATGGACATCCCGATCTACTACGACCCGATGATCGCCAAGCTGGTGACGTGGGGCAAAGACCGCCGCGAAGCCATCGACCGCATGCTGCGCGCCATCGAAGAGTACAAGATCAGCGGGGTGGAAACGACGCTTTCGTTCTGCGCTTTTGTGCTTGATCACGAGGCGTTTGTGTCGGGTAACTTCGATACGCACTTTATTAAGAAATATTTTACGCCCGACCTGCTGAAACAGACCCGCAGCGACGAATCCGAGCTCGCGGCGATCTTCGGTTCAGCCTGGCTTTCATCGCGCAACACCGCGGCCAAAACAGCTACGGAAAAAGCGGCGCCCGTCTCCAACTGGAAGAAAAACCGGGTACGATAGCGTCAGGAGTTTGTAGTCAGGAGTTCGGAGTTTTAGGCAAAGCTCCGAACTCCATGCTCCAAACTCCGAACTTTTTTAAGTTACCTTTCGGTGTTCTTTGGGATAAAGAGGTGTCCAATTCACATAACGGCGGTTAACAACTATTACCGCATTTCCTGCAACTTTCTGGTTCCGGGTGCGTTATGCTAACAGATTGGCACATCATTTGAATCTTGCCGGTTATGAAAAACGCCATCCTCATCCCTGCCTTCCTGTTCCTCGCGCTTGCGATGAACGCCCAGGATCTCCATGTGGGAGATGTATCCGAATACCCCGCGGGCATGGTCAGCCTGTCCGTCGATGAACAGGGTGATTCGGTGGCCAACCTGCAGTTCTATACCTGCGTGGTTGTTTCTGAAAAAACATTCAAGAGCGCCGCTGAAAAAGCGAAGTGGGACAAGCTGAAGCGCGACGTGAAGAAAGCGTACCCGTATGCCGTTCTTGCGAAAATGAAGCTCGCCGAGATGGACGCGCAGCTGGCATTGATAAAAGGAGAGAAGGAACGCAAAGCCTTCACTGAAAAATGCGAAGACGAGCTCGTGAAGCAATTCGAAGGCGACATGCGCAACCTCACGATGACGCAGGGCCGCATCCTCTTCAAGCTCCTCGACCGCGAAACCGGCTCCACCACCTACCAGATCATCAAAGAGCGCCGCGGCTCTTTCTCCGCCTTCATGTGGCAGAGCGTAGCCTTCGTTTTCGGCAACAACCTGAAAGACGATTACGATCCCAACGGCGACGACGCCAAGATTGAGGAAGTAGTGCAGCTGATTGAAGCAGGCGTGATTTAATTTGCCGATATGTCGATGTGCTGATATGCCAATGCGCACATCCTCCCCGCAAAAAAATAACCGCAAAGGACACAAAGGGCGCAAAGTTTCTCACGAAGCTTTGCGCCCTTTCTTTGCGTCTTAGCGCCTTAGCGGTTTTTATAATCCCGCAGCCTGCGAAGTATCATGCACTTGCCGAAAACATCGGCACATTAGCATATTGGCAAATTAGCATATTGCCCCGTTACGCACTCAGAACCTCACGATCATCCGCACACTCAACTGCCGGTTCGTAAGATAATTCGGCACCGCGTACGTCCTTCCCGTCACGTCTTTGATCCAGTAGTTGGAGATCGTGTTCTGCACCTGCAGCAGGTTGTATACTTCGGCGCCTACCCACAACGACTTGATGCGGCGTGTGTCTCTTTCACCTTCGAGGAGCGGCTTCGGTTTGATGATCTCGTATGAGAAACCGATGTCGACGCGGCGGTAGGGCGGCATGCGGAACGTTTGCTGGTAACGCTTGTGGTTCGGCGGACCGAACGGTAACCCGCTGCCGAAGATCAACCCGAGGTTCATCTTGAACGCTTCGAGATGCGGCAGGTAATCCTGGAAATACAAAGCGAACGTGACGAGCTGGTCGGTCGGGCGCGGGATGAAACCGGGCACCTGGTGAATGCTGTCGACCGCTACGTTGTTCAGCGTGTAGCCGGGAATGATCGTGTCGCCGTTGGAATTCAGGTAGAGATAATAATCGTCGTGGTAGAGATTTTCGGCCGTGTGCAGCAGCGAAAGGTTCACCCACGAATCCACGCCTTTTACGAATTCACCGTTCAGGCGAAGATCGAGACCGTACGCGTAACCGTAAGAGAGATTATCGCCGAAATAACGGATGCGCACGTCGTTCACTTCGTAGGGAATGAGGTGATCGAGATACTTGTAATACGCTTCGGCGATGAAACGGAACGGGCGGTTCCAGGCTTTGAACACGATGTCGCTGCCGAGGATGGCGTGGATGGCCGTCTGTGCTTTTACGTCGCGGTTGATCCTGCCGGCGTAATCACGGATCTCGCGGTAGAACGGCGGCTGGTCGTAAAATCCGCCGGCGAAGCGGAAGGTGATGTTTCGCTTGACGTAAACGCTGTCTTCTTTCTTCTTCCAGTTCGGCGCCCACTCGAGCTGCAGGCGCGGGCAGGCGATGAGCTGGTTGTTCAGATCGGAATACTGCGAGCGCACGCCGAAGCCCAGCGTCAGCTGCGAAGAATCGCTCAGCGTGCTGAAGTATTTGAACTGCGCATACGCGAGATAACGGTTCGTATACACCTGCGCGTGCCCTTTCACGACGTCCTGCAGGTCGAGGCTGTTGTACGGAAGATACGGCACCGAATAATCGGCCGAATCGACGTAGTTCCATTCGCTGAGCTCGTCGTTGATGCGTTCATTCTGGTAACGCGCGCCGAAGCTCCAGATGATGTTCTTGTCGTTGTTCGTGTATGTCGACTGCACCTCGCCGCTGTTCACCCACATGTCGAGGTAATTGCGTGCGTGGTTCAGGAACGTTCCGACGCCGCGGTTGAACGCGACCTGTCCGAAAGTCGGTTTGCCGAAATCCGCTTCGAGCTGATCGATGTAATACTGGCCCTGCACGTCGAACGTTTCCGCTTCGTACGTATTGAACGAAGAAAAGATCAGTCGTGTCTGCCACGGACCGTGCTCGTGGTTGAGCGAAACGGCGTGGAACATCGTATTGAAGCTGTTGAGCTCCTGCCCGTCGAAGTACACGGTAAAACGAAGCGCGTTGTTCAGCGTTCCGAAATTCGTTTCGCGCGTTTGCGGCACGAGGTTGTAACGGTTGATCGCGTAATTGCCGAGATAATCGACCGTCCATTCGTCGGTAAGGTAATAACGCAGGAACACCTGGCCGTCGGTGAAATTCGCTTTGTAATCGCCTTTTGTATCGAGCGAATTCAGCAGGTAACGGTTCGACTTGTTGCGGATGCCGATCATCCAGCGGAGATGATCATTGAAAGCGGTGCCTTCCACTTCCGCCGTATTCGCGAGCAAACTGGCCGAAGCCGTGCCCTGGAATTTGTACGGTTCCCGGTATTTCACCGCCAGCACCGATGACATCTTATCACCGTATTTCGCTTCGAAACCGCCTGCGGAGAAATACACATCGTCCGTCATGTCGACGTTCACGAAGCTCAGGCCTTCCTGCTGTCCCGCGCGCGTGAGGAACGGACGATAGACTTCGATGCCGTTCACATAAACAAGATTCTCATCGAAGTTGCCGCCGCGCACGGAGTATTGCGTGCTCAGCTCGTTGTTCGATTGCGCGCCGACGAAACGCAGCATGCCGGAAATGTCCGGGCCATTGGCGGTAACGAGGTACTTGAAGTCGCTCGGAGGAATGTAGCCCATCCGCGGCAGCGAATCTTTCACGATGAAGATCGGCCCGGTGAAACGCGCGCGCAATTTCGGGCTGATCGTCACATCCTCGCCGGGCTCAGCGCTCACTTTCACCGTCCACAGGTAAAAACCGGCGTAATTGACGTTGATCGTGACGAGCTGGTTGGCGGGAATGGTGAGCGAAAAATAACCTTTCGCATCGGAGTTGACGGCGTTGGTTCCGCCCACGTAAGCGATCGATGCGAATTCAATCGGGCTGCCGGTGGAGTCTTTGACGATGCCTGAAACGGTTGCTGTTTGTCCGGAGAGCTTTCCTGCAAGAAGCAAAAAGAGCAGGGGCAGGACATAACATGTTCGGCGGAAAGCAATCAGCATACGGGGAAGATCACTGGCGTTTCAGATCGCCGTTGTTGAGCGCCTGCAGGAACCGCGACCAGGCGACGGGATTGAGCAGGTTGTTGGGCGGCGCCTGTCCGGCATAATAGTTTTTGGCGACCTGTTGCCGCATCACGTTGTTGTACGCCATGCCCGCGTCCATCGCAACACCCTGCGCGGCCTGCACCATCTCCGCCTGTGCGAGGTTGGCGCGTGCGCGGTCGAGATCGTCCGTAGGAACGTTGGCGCTCAGGAAAGCATCCTTGAATTTCTCTTTGGAAGGCCACGGGTAAATAACGGCCTGTCGCAGCAAAATAGTATCCAGCCGCAAAGTTTGTACGTGCGTATACTGGTTGGTCGTAAACGTATCGGGAAGAATAAACGACGCACGATGATAGCCGAGCGCGTAAAAATCGATGGTGTCTTTTTCCTGTGCAACGATGGAGTAATAACCGTTGACGTTGCTGTACACGCCGCGTTCGCTGTGACGCACCACCACCGCCACGTACGGCAGGACGTTCAGGCTGTCGGCATCAACGACCATCCCGGAAAACTGGATCACTTTGCGGGAAGTCTCGGTTGCTGTCTGGGAAAAGGCCGGCACGGAAATCACGGACAGGAAAATTCCTGCAAGAAGAAGGAGACGGCTGAAACTGCGTTTTCCCATTGGTCAAAGTTAACGAAAACCCTGCCTTTAAACTGTTAAAGAAGGCTTTTATTGCGGTAAGACGAAGAAATGCGGTGGGTGTTGCTGATGGAGGGTTACGAATTACGAATCAATACGAATATACGAATGGCGTAAAGGGAATGGAGGGGGCGAATTACTAATCTTTACGAATATACGAATGGGGTAAAGGGGAATGCTTCGGTTTAATGATGATGGAGGGTTACGAATTACGAATCTTTACGAATATACGAATGGCGTAAAGGGAATGGAGGGTGCGAATTACTAATCTTTACGAATATACGAATGGGGTAAAGGGGAATGCTTCGGTTTAATGATGATGGCGGGTGCGAATTACGAATCAATACGAATTTACGAATGGCGTAAAAGGGGATGGAGGGTGTGAATTACGAATCAATACGAATATACGAATGAGGTAAATGAATCTCCCGTGTTAAGCATTCGTATATTCGTACCCCATTCGTAATTCGTGACCCTATGACTGTACTCGACCGTTTTCTCCGCTACGTAAAAATCGATACGCAATCCGATCCTGCGTCGCCGACTTGTCCTTCTACTGAAAAACAAAAGAACCTCGGCAAAGTGCTGGTCGAAGAGCTGCTCGCTATAGGCATTTCCGACGCGCATCTTGACGAGCACGGGTATGTGTACGCGACCATTCCTTCGAACACGACGAAAAAAGTGCCGGTGATCTGCTTCTGCTCGCACATGGATACGTCGCCCGATTGCAGCGGCAAAGACGTGAAGCCGATGGTGCACAAGAATTATCAGGGCAAAGACATTGTGCTGCCCGGCGACAACCAGGTCATTCGACTGGCGGAGCATCCGGCGCTAAACGAGCAAATGGGCAACGACATCGTCACGTCCGACGGCACCACGCTGCTGGGCGCAGATAATAAAGCGGGCGTCGCCGAGATCATGGATGCAGCGCATTATTTCATGACGCATCCCGAAGTGAAGCACGGCACCATCCGCATTCTGTTCACGCCCGATGAAGAAATCGGTCGCGGCGTGGATAAAGTCGATATGAAAAAACTCGCGGCGGATTTCGGCTACACGATGGACGGCGAATCGCTCGGTCATCTCGAAGATGAAACGTTCTCCGCCGATGCGGCCGTGCTTACCGTTACCGGCGTCAGCACGCATCCCGGCTTCGCGAAAGGCAAAATGGAAAACGCCATCAAGATCGTTGCCGAAATGATCGACGCGCTGCCGAAGAATACCTGTTCGCCGGAAACGACCGAAGGCAAAGAAGGTTTCGTGCACCCGATGAACATCAACGGTTCATTGGAACAAGCTTCCGTGACGTTCATCCTGCGTGATTTCACGGAGGATGGTCTGCGCGATAAAGAAAAAGTCATTCGCGATGCCGCAGAAAGCGTGATCAAAAAATTCCCGAAGTCGACGTACACGCTGAAAGTCTCGCAGCAATACCGCAACATGAAGCAGGTGCTCGATAAGCATCCGCAGGTGGTTGACTACGCTATTGAAGCGATCAAACGCAGCGGTATCACGCCGCACCGTTCCAGCATCCGCGGCGGCACCGACGGCTCACGTCTTTCCTACATGGGATTGCCCTGCCCGAACATCTTCGCCGGCGAGCACGCGTTCCACTCGCGCCAGGAATGGGTTTCGGTGCAGGATATGCAGAAGGCGGTGGAAGTGATCGTTCATCTCGTGAAGATCTGGGAAGAGAAATCGAATTGACGGATTACCGGTTTTAAAATTGCCGATTGCGCGCGGACTGCCGCAAAAAATAACCGCAAAGACACAAAAGGCGCAAAGTTTCTCAATGAAGCTTTGCGCCTTCTTTGTGTCATAGCGCCCTTGCGCTTATAAAATGTGGGAGGGGAAGTGCGAATGATAAAATCGGCAATTGGAAATTCTCCAATTATTTGCGTTTCATTTCCCACGTTCCGCTGCCATAAGAGAGGAGTCCTTTCTCCGGGTCTTCTTTGAGGATTCGCCACTCGCCGATGAACGCATCGAGAAAAAAGCTGAAGTAGCCGTTGTAGCTGACGGAGTAGCTTTCTTTTTCCGCTTTCCGCACGACGATGCCATCGACTACTTTATCCGTATAGTGGTACTGCAATTCGAATTGAATCGAATCGCCGCGCACCGTTCCTTTGATCGTGAGCGGGACGTCCTGGATGCCGTGTCCTTCGGTATCGTGGCCAGTTCCGGTGAGATGGCCGTCTTCGTCGGTAATTTCAATTTCCGTCAGCATCGTTTTTCCTGCGACGCCTTCACCGTAATGTTCGCCGTAAGTGCTTTGCTTGATCCAGGTGCCGGAGAAATTTTTCTTTTCCATACCGTAGTGGTCGTTGGTCCATTTGCCGTCGAGAAACGCTTTGCCCGCTGGTGTTTCGTTCAGCCATCGCAGCGAACGAAGGAAATCATTCCGCACGCCTGCCGAAAGATGCTTGCTCCATGCAGGTTCACTTTCATCGCGCAAAAACGCATACTGCGCCAAAAGATATCCCCACGATTGCTGCCGTAAGTAACCGGTGCCCTTGTTATGATTCGCGCCGAAAATGCCGAAGCCGCAAAACGCACAGAACATTTCCGTCAGGAGCTCGTGGTCTTTATCATAACGCGGATTCAATTTGTACGTCGCCAGCAAATGATAATGCGCCAGCTCATGCGCCATGATACGAACCAGCGGTTCCGGCCGGCCCAGCAGATCGTTGC
>CAMLEF010000075.1 GCA_946478675.1 uncultured Flavobacteriales bacterium
ATTGTGCCTTACTACTGCACTGACTTCTGCAGCGCGCTGCACCAGGAAATGCAAGGTTACGCACGGGTTTCTCCTGCCAACAGCAACGTTCCGCTGAGCTGGAGCACCGGCACGAATCTTCCGAAAGAAGATGGAGTAAAATAACAAGTACCGATTACGGGCGGGGCTTCCCGGCTCCGCCCGCTTTCTTCTTACCCGCTCGAATTATTAAATCCGAATACCGTGAAAAAGATGACAGTCATCAGCCGCGTGCTCACCGCTATTGCGTCGCTCGCGCTGATCGCGGCAGTCTATCTTCCCATCTGGAAGATCGATCTTACCGCGCCGCAATATCCTGAAGGGTTGTACATGAATATCTGGGCCAGCAAGCTGGGCGGCGACGTCGAGATCATCAACGGCCTTAACCACTACATCGGCATGAAAACGCTTCATGCCAACGAATTCGTCGAGTTCACCGTGCTCCCCTGGATCATCTGGGGAATCGCGCTGCTGGGCGTTCTTACCGCAATCATTGGAAAACGAAAAATTGTTTACGCCTACTTCGGATTGTTCCTGTTGTTTGCCGTCGTCGCGATGGTCGACTTCTACCGCTGGGAATACAGCTACGGGCACAACCTCAATCCCGAAGCGCCGATCCAGGTTCCCGGGATGGCGTACCAACCGCCGCTGCTCGGTTACAAGCAGTTGCTCAACTTCAGCGCCTATTCCATTCCCGACAAAGGCGGCTGGTTCTTCATCGGCTCCGGCATCTTGCTGTTCGGCGTAATCGCGATCGAATGGATGAAGCAGCGCAAGGAAAAAAAATCAACATCGAATGTCGCATCACGCGTGATCCCGACCGCTATGGCCGCGATGCTCGTCCTGTTGCTCGGCTGCACTTCCGGTCCTGAAGCGATCCGCTTCGGCAAAGAAGGCTGCGACCATTGCAAGATGACGATCATGGATAAAAAATACGGCGGTGAGATCGTGACTTCAAAAGGAAAGATCTACCGCTTCGACGACATTCGCTGCCTGAGCGATTTTTACAAAAGCGGCTCCGTCGATAAAGCGACCTGCACCGTTTATTTTCTCGACTACGACGGCAACGGCAACCTGCTGAAATCGGATGCTGCACTATTGCTGCGCAGCGACGAGATGCATTCGCCGATGGGCGGAAACATCGCCGCATTTCATGACGACGCCGCACTGAACGCCGCACAGGGAAAACTGCACGGCACCACCGTTAAATGGGAAGAGCTTGTCCGCTGATCGTCATGAAAAATTTCACCCGGTATTTCCTGCTGTTCCTCCTGCCGCTGGGAGGATCGCTCCAGGCACGCACTTGCCGGGTAGCGCATAACGAAACGATTACGGCTGCGATCCAGCGTTGCGAAGCGGGCGACACGCTCGTTATTCCTGCCGGAACGTACCGGGAAGCCACCATCGTCGTCGACAAACCGCTTTTCATCCGGGGAGAAAATTTCCCGGTGCTCGACGGCCAGCACAAGAATGAAATCCTCGAAGTAAAATCGCATGACGTCACCATTACGGGACTGAAGCTGATGTACCCAGGCCGCTCCGACATGACGGACATGGCTGCGCTGAAAGTATTCAACGGCCGCAACGTCGTGATCCGTTCCAACATCATCGAGCAGGCCTATTTCGGCATTTACCTGCAGGGCGCTTCGAACTGCATGATCTACAACAATTACATCCACGGCGTCGAAACGACGGAGATGCTCGCCGGCAACGGAATTCACTGCTGGCATTGCGACAGCCTGAAGATTTTCCAGAACGATCTTTCTTCGCACCGCGACGGCATCTACTTCGAGTTCGTCACGCACACGCTCATCCTCGGCAATCACAGCCACGACAACGTGCGTTACGGTTTGCACTTCATGTTCTCGAACGACGACACGTACACGTCGAACATTTTTGAATCGAACGGCGCTGGTGTAGCAGTCATGTACACGAAAGGCGTGCGCATGCTGTACAACCACTTTCGTCACAACTGGGGTGCTGCATCGTACGGCCTGCTGCTGAAAGACATTGCCGACAGCTACATCATCGGCAACACGTTCGAAGAAAACACCGTCGGCATCCATATGGAAGGCAGCTCGCGGATGAAAGTCACCGACAATGATTTTTTCTCCAACGGATGGGCCGCGCAGGTACAGGCCAGCTGCATGGACAATGAAATTACCGCCAACAATTTCTCCGGCAATTCCTTTGACATCGCAACGAACGGCGACCTCGTGCTGAATACGTTCGACGGCAATTACTGGGATAAATACGAAGGCTACGACCTCAACCGCGACGGCACCGGCGATGTTCCGTTCCGCCCGGTCGGATTGTACGCCGTCGTCGTTGAAAAAATCCCCACCTCCTTAATGCTTTACCGCAGTCCGGTCACCGCGCTCATGGACAAAGCGGAAAAAGTAATTCCCGGGATGACTCCGGTCGACCTGCTCGACAAGCGTCCCTCCATCCGCTCCATTCATCACCCGCTATGATCACCGCTACACATCTCACAAAAAAATTCGGGAAGCTCTATGCGCTGAACGATGTTTCACTCGACCTCCGCGACGGGCAAACGATCTCGCTGATCGGACCGAACGGCTCGGGCAAAACCACTTTTATTAAAACGTTGCTGGGGCTCGTCATTCCCGACAGCGGCACCATCGCTTTCGAAGGCGCCGACATCCGCGGCAACAGCGAATACCGCAACCACATCGGCTACATGCCGCAGATCAGCCGCTTCCCGGACAACATCCGCATCGCGCAGCTGTTCGACATGGTCCGCGACATCCGCAAGACACACAACACGGAAGATCACGACCTGATCGCAACGTTCGGTCTCGACAAGATGCGCGACAAAGCGTTGCGTACACTCTCGGGCGGCACGCGTCAGAAAGTGAGCGCCTGCCTTGCGTTTCTTTTCAATCCGCCGGTGATCATTCTCGACGAACCGACGGCGGGCCTCGATCCGCTTGCCGCCGAACAGCTGAAAGAAAAGATCCGCAGCGAAAAAGAAAAAGGAAAGCTCATCCTGATCACCTCGCACATCCTCAGCGACCTCGACGATATTACTTCGGAGATCGTTTACCTGCAGGAAGGCGTGCTTCAGTTCCACAAGACGATCGGCCAGCTGCGCAACGATACGGGCGAAGAAAAGCTCGCGCGCGCTATCGCACACGTCATGAAAATGAATCCTGAAAACGCCGCCTAGCCATGCTGAAGATCTGCAAATACGTTATCGTCGACCTTGTCCGCAACAAGATCGTGCTCTCCTACATGGTGATCCTGTTCGCAATCACGATGGGACTGTTCAACCTTGATGAGAATCCCGTCAAAGGATTGCTCGGCCTGCTGAACATCACGCTGCTGATCGTTCCGCTCGTCAGCGTGATTTTCGGAACGATCTACTATTACAACTCCGCTGAATTCATCGAGCTGCTGCTCACCATGCCGATCCGCCGGCGCAGCATCCTGTTCAGCGTGTATCTCGGTTTGGCCGTCGCCTTATCCGCCGCAGTGCTCATCGGCATGGGAATTCCGCTGCTCATCTACGCACCGAACAGCTCCGGTCCTGCATTGCTGATCGTCAGCCTCGCGCTCACCTGGGTATTCGTTTCGATCGCCGTGCTTGCTTCCGTGCTCACGCGCGACAAAGCAAAAGGCATCGGCGTCGTTATCCTGCTGTGGCTGTACTTCGGATTGATCTACGACGCGCTGCTCATTTTCATTTTGTTTTCGTTCAACGATTACCCAATGGAAAAAGCGATGGTCGCCATGAGTGCGCTGAACCCGATCGACCTCGGAAGAATTTTCATCCTGCTGCATCTCGACATTTCCGCGATCATGGGATACACCGGTGCGATCTTCCGCGATTTTCTCGGCACCGGCACCGGCATGGTGTTCGCATTGCTGATGCTTTGCGCATGGATTTTTCTTCCGCTTTGGATGGCCACACGAAGGTTCAACAGGAAAGACATCTGACATTCGTCAATTGTGATGCACATCATTGATCGCCCCTGCTGCCCATCGGAACTTTGGCAAAAGAAAAATCCCTTTTATGAAATCCGATACCAAGCATTCGTGGGCAGAACCTTTCAAAATTAAAATGGTCGAGCTGCTGCAGGTCACCACACCGGCACAGCGAAAAAAAGCAATCGTAGCTGCGGGATACAACACCTTCCTGCTCCGTTCGCGCGACGTTTACATCGATCTTCTTACCGACAGCGGAACTTCCGCCATGAGCGACCGTCAATGGGCGGGCATGATGCTCGGCGATGAAGCGTATGCCGGCAGTGAAAATTTTTATCACCTCGAAGAAGTAGTGCGTGAATTCTACGGCTACAAATTCGTCATCCCGACGCACCAGGGCCGCGGCGCAGAAAACATTCTCTCGCAATCGCTGATCCGCCCGGGCATGATCGTGCCGGGCAACATGTACTTCACGACGACCCGCCTGCACCAGGAGCTCGCCGGCGGCACGTTCACCGACGTCATCATCGATGAAGCGCACGATCCGACCAGCCTTCATCCGTTCAAAGGAAACATCGACCTGAAAAAGCTCGAGCAGGTGATCCGCAAATACGGCGCGAGAAAAATTCCGTACGTCTGCGTAGCCACTACCGTCAACATGGCCGGCGGTCAACCGGTATCGATGGAAAACATGAAGGCCGTACGTGCGCTCACGAAGAAACACGGCATCCGCATTTATCTCGACATGACGCGCATTGCCGAGAACGCGTGGTTCATCCGCGAACGCGAGCCCGGTTACAAAAAACGCAGCATCGCTTCCATCGTTAAAGAGATCTGCTCGTACACCGACGGCGCCACGATGAGCGGAAAAAAAGATGCGCTGGTCAACATCGGCGGATTCCTCGCGGTGAATGACAAAGCCATCTACGAAGAAGCGAGCAACCTCGTCGTCGTATACGAAGGCCTGCATACTTACGGCGGTCTTGCAGGACGCGACATGGAAGCGATGGCCATCGGCATTCGCGAATCGGTGGATGACAATCACATGAACGCGCGCATCGGGCAGGTGATCTATCTCGGCGAAAAACTGAAAGCCGCAGGCATCCCGATCGTAGAGCCCATCGGCGGCCACGGCATTTTCATCGACGCGAAAAAATTCCTTCCGCACCTGAAGCAGGATCAATTCCCCGCACAGGCGCTCGCAGCAGAATTGTATCTCGATTCCGGCGTGCGCACCATGGAGCGCGGCATTGTATCAGCAGGACGAAATGCCGCAACCGGCGATCATTATTATCCGAAGCTGGAGCTCGTGCGACTGACGATTCCCCGTCGCGTTTACACACAGGCGCACATGGACGTGATCGCAGAATCCGTGCAGCGTGTTTTTGCCAAACGAAATAAAGTGCGCGGATTGAAAATGACTTACGAGCCTCGTTATCTCCGCTTCTTCCAGGCAAAATTCGAGCCGGTTAAACCCTGAACGAAAACCAACCACCACACCTATGAAAACCAGAACAAAATTCCTCAGCCTCGCTGCCGCTGTCGTTGCATTCGGCGCAGTCGCTTGTGCAACCGGCGCGACAGAAAATAACGCAGCACCCAAAGAGACAACCGGCGCTCCCGCCGACGGAGGACAATCCACCGTGCAGGACGACGTCTCACAAAAGAATGTCGTGCAGGTAGCGATGGCCTCCGCCGATCACAGCACGCTCGTTACGGCCATCAAAACCGCGGAGCTCGTTGACGTGCTCACGAACGCCGGTCCGTTCACGGTCTTCGCTCCGACGAACGAAGCTTTCAACCAGCTTCCTGCAGGAACGGTTGACGGTTTGCTGAAGCCGGAAAAGAAAGATGCCTTATCCGACATCCTGCAATACCACGTTTTCGTCGGCGTGCTGAAGCTTGAAAATCTCCAGGACGGACAGACGTACAACATGGTCAACGGCGGAAACGTTACGATCGGTGTGAAAGACGGCAAGTACACGGTGAACGGCGCCAACATCGTTGCTACCGTACCCGCATCGAACGGCGTCGTCTACGTCGTCGATAAAGTACTCCTTCCTCCGACGGGCAATTAAATCCGCCGGTGGTTAACCAGGACAACCCTCTCCGTGCAAGAGGGTTGTCCTTTTTTATAGCGGATGAATTGCTGTGCTGCATCATTGTTTGCGGGAGGAGCGCAGGGCTACATTAGTTGAAAATTCATTCCATGAAAAGCAGCCGTTTTTTTCTCCCCGCTTTTTTTCTTCTCCTTCTATTCTCCTGCAGGAAAAACGACGAGTTCCCGCACAGCCGGCCGTACGAAGCAAAAGTGTTTGTTGCCGTTGAAGACGGTGAATGTATTGCCGTGATCAATGCGACGACCAACGAGCTCATCAATTCCATCCAGCTGAACGACGGCTCCGGCAACATGATGATGGCCCACAACGTGCAGGCCGCGCCGGACGGCAAAACCATCTGGGCAACAGTCAACCCGATGACGCCCGGCTCTACGGACTTTCTCGCCGTCATCGATCCTTTCACTGAGAAAGTCATCGCGCGCGTTCCGCTCGGCATCGATCTTCACCTGGCGCATGTGGTGCTCGACGACGCTTCCGAATATGCGTATGCCACCGCAACGGATTCCGACCAGGTGTTCCGCGTGAACGTTCGCACGAAACAAGTCGAGCAGCGTTACCAGTTGCCTGCAGGACATCAGCCGCACGGCTTGCGGTTTTCGCAGGGCAAGCTCTACATTTCGAACCTGGGGTCAGGCTCGGTCACCGTCATTCATACCGACAACGGCATGACGGAAGAAATCCCGGTGAACGGCATGGCGGTGCAATCGGCGGTGACAAAAGACGGCCGTTATGTTTTTTCTTCGCTCTATGAAAACCGCAGCATTTTCAAATACGATGTCGTGCAGCAAACGGGCTCCACGATTCCGCTGCCCGGAGGAGCGCAGGGACCGATCCAGATCTATCCGACGCCCGACGGACAAAAACTTTTTATCTGTGACCAGGGCGTACTGCTCGGCCGGCCTTCTTCGGATAAAGTATACGTGCTCGATATCGCCGCAGGAATCGTGACCGACAGCATCACGGCGGGCAACGCGGTGCATGGCGTTGTCGTCTCCAACGACGGCAGCAAAGTATTCGTCACGAACAGCGAAGACAATACCGTGAGCGTGATCGACGGAAAAACGCATGCGGTCATCGCTACCATTCCTGTCGGCGTCGAACCGAACGGGATAACGTGGTGGTGTACTGTCGGCGGACAGCCTTAAACTAAAAAAGCCGTGGCAGATGTACCACGGCTTTTTTTCGATTGAAACTTTTTATCTCAGTTCCCGCTCGAGCTGTTCGGCTTTGGGGAAGAGGATATTATTCTCGAGATGAATATGCAGGAAGAGATCGTCTTCGAATTCTTTCAACGCAGCATACAATGCACGGAAGGTGTTGCATGCATTTTCCGGCGGCGTGAGGTTATTGGAAATTTTGTCGATCTCGGTCAGCAGCTCTCCGACCGTTTCATGCTCGTGCTCCATCATGCGGATCGGGTTGGCGACGGTCCTGAAGGAAGGAACCGCAGCTTCGCTTCCGGAAGATGCGGCTTGCTCCATCTGGCGGATGAAGGGGAACAGCACCTGTTCTTCTTTGATCATATGAGCGCCGAGCTCTTCGGCTACCGCCTGGAAGAATTCGTAGATCTTGATCGTTTCGGGATGCGCGGTTCCATGTACGCGCGCCACTTTTTCCGACCAGGCGAGAATATTCGGCACCTGGCGACGCACGTATTCGTGATGCACATTGACGATGTAATCCGCGAGGAACGTCAGCGACCATTCATCCGCTTTCGCAGCAGCGCCGGCCTGGCTGATGCCGATGTTGGCGAGATCTTCGCGCACCGCGGTCTCGTTGATGTTTTTATCGCGGCAAACTTTCGAGAGCGTCTTCTTGCCGCCGCAGCAAAAGTCGATACCGTATTTGCGGAACACCGAAGCGCGGCGCAGGTCTTTCGTCACCAGCTCGCCGATTGTTTCTCCTTCCGCATTTTCTTTTTTCGTGATCATGACCACCCATCGTTCCGGGCCACGCTCAACGTACGTCCAGTCGATCACCGCTCCGCGCTCCGCCAGCATCTGGTAAAGCAGCGGCTTCGGATCGTGATCGTTGCTGATGATCACCGATTCGCCCGGCGACAAGCGGTCAAAACGTTCGAAAATATGCGGATGTTTCCGGCGGGGTTCGATGATTGTGACATCGATAATTTCTGTTGTTTCCATAACAAATGAGATTCGTGAATTTGGAATAGTCAAAGCTACAGGGTGCTGTTCCGTAAAAACATGACACATAGTAGGTTTTTGCGTTTTATGACGTGAATCATAATTATCGGGAATAAAGCGATCTTATTTTGTATTGAGAAAAACAGAATGTTATGCTGATGAGAAGATCAAGAATCGCCCACATCCCCGGATGCGAAGAATGCACGACACGCAGTGGCTCATTGTTTTGCAATGTCGACCTGCCGGAACTGGAAAAACTAAGCGCTGAAAAATCCGCCAACGTTTACAAAAAAGGCCAGACCATTTTTTATGAGGACCGTCAGCCCCACGGCGTGTATTGTATTTATTCGGGGAAAGTAAAAATTCACAAATACGGGGAGAACGGGCAGGAGCAGATCGTTCGTTTTGCGCGGCCCGGCAACCTGATCGGCTATCGTGCGCTGCTGCACGGCGATGTGTATTCCGCATCGGCCACCGCTCTTGAAACCACGGAAATCTGCTACTTTCCCAAGCAGGCCTTCATCGAATTGCTGCGCATGAATTCCGACTTCAGCCTGCTCACGATCCGGCAGCTTGCCTCCGATCTTCGTGTTGCGGAACACATGCTCACCAGCATGGCGCACAAATACGTCGACGAGCGCATGGCGGAAGCGCTGATCCTCCTGAAAGAATGCTACGGCTTCGAAACCGGCAGCACGCGGATCAACGCCACGCTTTCACGCAAGGAGCTCGCCAATCTTACAGGCACCACCACCGAAACCGCCATCCGCATCATCTCGGATTTCCGCGACAAAAACCTGGTCCGGCTGGAAGGCAAACGCATCGAACTGACGGACCTCGAACGGCTCTACAAGCTTGCCGGCATTTAATGCGCTGCATCATATTTTCGGCTGGTGCGCCTCATGGGCAGTCGTGATTGCGCCGGATACTTTTGTCCTGCTATGAGCGCATCCCGCGAACTGAAAAACCGGCACAAGCAGCTTTTATTCTGGAGCCTTTGCCTCGCTTTCCTTTTTTATTCGGTAGCCGTCGATACGTTCGGCACTTCGAACGACAAAGGTGAAGCGCTGCTGACGCCGGATGCGCGAAAAGGAAAGCTGCTCTTCCAGCAATACAACTGCACCGCGTGTCACCAGCTCTACGGGCTGGGCGGCTACATGGGCCCGGACCTGACGAACGTAATGTCTGAACGCGGGAAAGGCGCTGCTTACGTCAATGGATTTCTCGAGCACGGCACGCAGCGCATGCCGGATTTTCACCTTACGCCGCAGGAGCGTGAACAGCTGATCGCTTTCCTGAAATACGCCGATGCTACCGGTCGTTCGCCGGCACCGGAGACGCGCATTCAACCCAACGGCTCCATCCTTCTTCCCGATGAAAAATAACTCCACGCATTCGCGGGCAGCGCTTGCGTTCATTGCCGTTGCCTTGCTCGCGCTCACCGGCGCCGCGTTCATGGGAAGCATCGCCGCCTTTCAATTCGCGTTTCCCGGGTTTGCAAACGGATTCTCTTTCGTGCGCTCGCGGCCGTTGCATGTATCGCTTGCTGTTGCGTGGATCTTTCTTTCGGCTGCAGGAGGAATTTATTATTACCTGCCGCGCTTCCGCAACATTCAATGGCGATTTCCGAAATGGCCGCTGTGGCAACTGCTGCTCATTCTCGTTACCGGGACAGGCATCCTCTGGTGTTACGCCAACGGAATTTTCGGGGGACGCGAATACTGGGAACATCCGCAAGCCTTCGCGATTCCGATCGTCATTTCGTGGCTGCTGCTGGTGATCAATTTTTTCAGCTCGGTATTTACTACGAAAACGAACTGGCCCGTTTACCAATGGATGTGGGCCACCGGCATCGCCTTTTTTCTTCTCACCTTCCTGGAATCGAATCTCTGGATGCTGCCCTGGTTCCGCGATCATCTCGTGCGTGATCTCACGGTGCAATGGAAATCGTACGGCGCGTTGGTAGGTTCGTGGAACATGCTGGTATACGGCACCGCTGCTTTTCTCGAAGAGCGGTTGAAAGAAAAAACCGGCGAACCACCATCGCGCACGGCCTTCCTGCTCTACCTGCTCGGCTTTACGAATTTGCTTTTCGGCTGGGCGCATCACCTCTACACTGTGCCGTCGGCGTCGTGGATACGCAATGTCTCGTACGTCATCAGCATGTCGGAGCTGCTCATTCTCGCGAAACTGCTCTGGAACATCCGCAGCACCTTCCGTAAAAATGCGCCGCCGCAACATGCGCTTACCGTGCGCTTTCTCCTTGCAGCGGACGCGTGGATCCTGCTGAATCTTTTCGTAGCGCTCGCCATCTCCGTTCCTGCCATTAATCTTTACACGCACGGCACGCACATCACCGTAGCGCACGCCATGGGAAGCGCGATCGGCATCAACACGATGATCCTGTTTGCTTCCTGCGTATTCATCGTGCTCGACCAGCAGCAAAGCTTTTCTCCGCGGTTGCAAAAATTGGTGCTCGCCGGGTTCTGGCTGATGAATATTGCGCTGTTCTGCTTCTGGATCACGCTGCTTTGCACCGGCATCGTGAAAGGTTACCGCACCATTGCGCTGCAGCAATCCTTCTACACCGTGCGCGACACGCTGCTTCCCTTCTACCGCGCCATCGCTTACACCGGCGCACCTTTGTTTCTCGGCATCGTGCTGACGACCTTCCCGCTGCTGCTTCATTCAGCACGCGCATTTGTGAGGAGAAACAAGTAGAATGTATGCGCTGGATCATTGTTTCCGGCACGCCTCCGGCAAATATTTGTAAGGTTGTTTGGAACGGTCCATGATGGTTTGGACTTTAAGCCAGAGAGCGCCGACAAAATTCTTTTGCCTATGGAAACCGGAATTTCTTTTGACAACACGCGCAAAGCGTTTTCCATGAAAGACGACAATGAGCTTCGTCGGTCTCTCTGGCTTTTCCGATTGATGCATCGTCCGCGTTTCGTGAAGATCGGTGCGCAGCTGACGTTGTTCGCATTGCGATTGCACCTTCCCATTCGCCGCCTGATCCGCAATACGATCTTCCCTCAGTTTTGCGCCGGTGAAACCCTGCAGGAAAGCTTTCCCGTAGTGCGCGGTCTCTCCGGCCGTCACGTCGGGGCGATACTCGATTATTCCGTCGAAGGAAAAGGCCGCGACGAAGATTTCGAGCGCACGTGCAAAGAGTTGCTGCGCGTGATGGAAGCAGCATGGAAAAATCCTGCCATTCCCTACACGAGTCTCAAGATGACGGGGCTCATGCGGAAAGAGTTGCTGGAAAAAGTTTCGGCGGATCAACCGCTGAGCCGTGAAGAGCAAAAAGAATATGCGGACGCTGTTTCGCGCCTGCAACTGATCTGCCGCCAGGCCATGCTGCTGAGCGTGCCGGTATACATCGATGCCGAAGAAAGCTGGATACAGCCGGCCATCGACCTGCTTTGCGAAAACATGATGTGGCGCTTCAACGGACAGAAAGCAATCGTCAACACGACGCTGCAGATGTATCGCCACGACCGGCTCGCTTATCTCGAAAGACTTTTACAAACCGCAGCGGAAAAGAACTGCATGATCGGCGTCAAGCTCGTGCGTGGCGCTTATCTTGAAAAAGAAAACCGCCGCGCTGCAGAGCAGGGTTACCCGAGCCCGATCCATCACGACAAAGCAGCAACCGACCGCGACTTCGATGCTGCGGTGGATCTCTGCCTCGCCAATATCGATCGCGTGACGCTTTGCGCAGGAACGCACAACGAAGCCAGCACGATGCACCTCATCGAACAAATGAAAAAGCTGCAGCTGCCCAACGATCATCCGCACGTGTTCTGCTCGCAGCTCTACGGCATGAGCGATCACATCAGCTTCAATCTCGCGGATGCCGGCTATAACGTGACGAAATATCTTCCGTACGGTCCTGTCGATTCGGTGATGCCGTATCTCATTCGTCGCGCAGAAGAAAATTCCGCCATCGCAGGACAAATGGGCCGCGAGCTGAAACTGTTGCTGACGGAAAAAGAACGCCGTCGCCACGCATTGGTCACCACGTAAATCCATCCCGATGAAATCTCTCCGCAGCATCGCTTTTTCCTGGCGCGCGTTTTTTCCGCTGGCGGTGATTTCAATCGTGCTGTTCGGTCATTGCCGCAAAGACCCGGTGCCCACCGATGAAGCCTGCGGTTTCCCGACACCCGTCGCGCAATTGTTCATCGGTGAATGCGCTACCAGCGGTTGTCATACGACCGCGAGTAAAAACGCCTGCGCAGGTCTCGATCTTTCTTCCTGGGAAAATCTTTTCAAAGGCGGCCGCAACAATTCATCGGTGATCCCGTATCGCCCCGACCAGAGTTATCTTTTCTTTTCCGTCAATACATTTTCGGAGCTCGGCCCTACGCTTGCACCTTCCATG
Organism: uncultured Flavobacteriales bacterium; assembly: GCA_946478675.1. Next base: position 12,618 of record CAMLEF010000075.1, read on the forward strand.
CCGCTGAATCATCCGCCGCTCTCGCGTGATGAAGTTTTGCTGGTGCGGGATTGGATCGCATCGGGAGCGCCCAATAATAAAAACCATATCGCTTTCGAAGGTGATGCGCAACGGAAAAAGATTTACGTCGTCAACCAGGGCTGCGATCTCGTGACGGTCTTCGATGCGGAAAGCAAGCTCGTCATGCGCTGCATCGATGTCGGCACGGAAAGCGCAGTGGAGTCGCCGCACGATATACAGGTTTCACCCGACGGAAAATTCTGGTACGTTTCTTTTTATGCCGGGCATTACCTGCAGAAGTTCAGTGCCGAAGACGATCACCTGGTGGCGCAGCTCGACCTCGGTTCGTACGGCTGGCACTCGATGTGCATTTCGGCCGATTCGAAATACGCGCTGGTTTCTCATTGGGAAGCGCAGGGAAAAGTGGCGTACGTCGATTTGGAAACGATGACGCTGCGCAAAATGTACCTCGGACTTTTCAGTTACCCGCACGGTTGCGCATTCGATCCGAACGGAAATAATTTTTACGTCGCGAGCCAGATGGGAAATTTCCTGTACAAGGTCGACCTCTCCGATTTGACGTGGATCAATTACGATATGATCCCGATGCAGACCGGCGGAATCCCGCAGGTGAGCGGCCTTGAAAAACCGTACGTGCTGAAATTTACACCGGATCATCAGCGCTACTATGTCACCTGCCAGGGCACCAACGACGTGCGCGTTTTCAGCGCCGCCAACGACAGCCTGCTCGCTACGATTCCCACCAGCGGCGTTCCGCAGCTCGTCGAATTTTCGCAGCAGGATCCGTATGCGATCGTCACCTGTATGCTCGACACGACGAACGCTGCAACGGAAAGTTCGGTGGACGTGATCAACACTTCATCGTGTACGCGCATCAAAGTTTTATTTCCCGGTTTCCAGGAACGCGGTCTTGCGATCGACGACGTTCATCACCTGGTGTACGTAGGTAACCGCAACGTCGACGCGGGCGGACCTGCGCCGCATCACACGACCGCCTGCGCAGGAAGAAACGGCGACATTCGCCTGATCGATCTGCAAACGCTGGAAGTCGTGCCGGGATGGAAAACCGAAGTCAGCGTCGATCCTTACGGGTTGGCGATCCGGCCATAAACCAAAACTTCTTTACCATGAGCATCACGCATGATTACACGGTAGCGCTCGACTGGCGCGAAGCACGCAAGGGAGAACTTTCTTCCGTTGATTTCAGCACGAACATCGAAGTCGCCACGCCTCCGGAATTTCCGGGCGGCATGCCGGGCTATTGGTCGCCGGAACATTTGTTTGTAGCAGCGGTGAGCAGCTGTTTCATGACGACGTTCCTTTCGATTGCCGAAAATTCGCGACTGGGATTCACGCATTTTTCCTGCAGGGCAAGCGGAAGACTGGAGAAGCTGGCTTCCGGTTACCAGATCACGACGATCACGTTGTTCCCGGAAGTGACGCTGGAAAATATCGAAGAAGAAGAAAAAACGCTGCGCATCCTTAATAAGACGGAAGCGAATTGTCTCATCTCAAATTCCATCCGGACGAAGATCATGATGCGTCCCACGATTTCGAGCGCGACGGTGAGAACACACTGAAGGCGCGGAAGAATTGTTTTGCTACTTTCGGGATGGCGCGCAAATCAGGCGTGAACAGCACCGGTGGTCCACCTGAAAATCATCCTGAGCTTTTTAGCAGGCCTGCTCTTCTGCGGGTTGAACGTTTTCCTCTACGAGAGGACGATCGACGCGGGTGGATTTTTGATTTACGCGATACTGTACGGTTACCCGGTTTTCCTGTTGCAGCTGGTGATCTTCGTTGGCATTGAAAATCAAACACGGCCCGGCGCTGCGATTAGAAAATTCTTTTCGGCGAATATTATCCGGCTGCTCCTCCTGCTCGACGGGATACTGATGCTGCTCGCTTCATTCACACAAAAACTTTCGCGGGATACGAACTTGACATTAGCAATACTTATGTCTTACCTGCTTGCGATGATGCTCTTTTATCTCATCAGCAAAAAATCTATCGTCACCGAATAATTGCTCAATTGTAAATTACTTCGCCGGTTTCTTTTCCCTGCTCGTCGTATTCGCCCCACTTTCCCGTTTTGCGATCGTGCAGGTATTCGCCTTTGTATTTCACCGCGCCATTGGGAAAATATTCCTGCCAGAGTCCCTCGCGTTTTCCGTCAATGTATTTTCCTTCTTCGATTTTTGCGGTGGGCGGGAATCCTTTTTCCGGAACCATTTGGCCGAAGATCACCCACCAGCCCTGGCGCAGGCCTTTTGCATCAATGAAGTTTGTATCCGCACTAATTGCAGGAACGGC
>CAMLEF010000076.1 GCA_946478675.1 uncultured Flavobacteriales bacterium
GAATAATAATCCCGATTCCAATCCCGAGAAGTAAGAGGTGAAATCTTTCCTTTCCGGTTTCCTGCTGCTGCTGACGACAGGAACCCTTTCCGCACAGTCGGATTCCATTTCATTTGGAAAAGCGTTCCCCAACAAAGGCACGTTCTACATTGCCTGGGGCTACAACAAAGACTGGTACACGAAAACCGACGTACACGTACATGACGACGTAAACCACACGATGGATTTTACGCTGTACGACATGACGGCGCGCGACCATCCGCAGTGGCAGGATATTCTGCGCGTGCAGCCGAGCATTCCGCAATACGGTTATCGTGTGGGCTGGTGGATGCCGAACGGCAAATACGGCGTCGAGCTGAATTTCGATCATGCGAAATACATTGTGAACGACTGGCAGACGGTGCGGCTACGCGGAACAATTTTCGGTGAAAATTACAACACCGATACGATCGTCAACCCGGATCATTTCCTGCACCTCGAGCACACGGACGGCGCGAATTTCCTGATGGCAAACGTGATGTTCCGCCACCAGCTGATCCGTGCGAAACACATTCAATCGTACTGGATCATCAAAGCGGGCGGCGGCATCGTGATCCCGCGTTCGGACGTGACGCTGTTCGGGCAGCGGTGGAACCATTGTTTCCATGTGGCGGGACAGGTGGCGGGCGTTGAAACGGGTTTCCGTACGGAGTTCTATCGTTATTTCTTCCTCGAGACGACGTTCAAAGGCGCGTATGCGAATTACCCGAACGTGCTTGCGATCAATAATGTTTTGATCAGTCACCGGTTTGGTGCGGCGATGGCGGAGATCCATTTCGGATTCCAGTTTCCTGTCGGCGTTTACAAAGGGTGGTTGAAATAAAACATAACCGCAAAGACGCCAAGGCGCGAAGAAAGGCGCAAAGGTTCAATGCTGATTGTTTTGCGTGAGGGATAGGAGCGGCACCCCGCAGCCCCGAAGGCTTTCGGGGCGAGGAGTATAGCGGATAGCCCGGTCCTGAAGGAAGCCCTCCGGGATCCTCCAGGACACGCCCAAATTCACAACGATCATCTGGTTTTGAAATTCGTATATTCGTAAGCATTCGCAACCCGTAACACGCAACCCGTAACGTAATTCGCAACTCATGAAAATTTTTGCTGTCGACCGAATCCTTCCTACCGCTACTGAAGAAAAGATACGTGGTGTGGTGATCAAGGAAGCGCTGCACATCTGGATGCTCAACACGAAGGATATCGTGCGCGAGATGTATTTCCGCAAGGACCGTCCCGGCGTGCTGCTGGTGCTCGAGGCGGCGGATGCGCAGGAAGCGAAACGGATCCTGAACACGTTCCCGATGGTGGCGGCGGGCGTTATCGATTTCGATATTATCCCGGTGGGCTACTTTGTTCCGTTCGGCACGCTGATCGACCAGGAGCTGCTCAAGGGCGTCGAATAAAATTCACGATTGCCTGTCGATAGAATCAACAGTATTTGTCGGGTGAATGGCCCGACTTTTTTATTTTTGACTACTCACAACCAAACCCAAATCTTACACATGAAAAAACTCTACTTTCTTTCTCTTCTTGCCGGCGCCGCTTTTTCGATCAACGCTGCTGCGCAGTGCACGATCTCTTCGGCTACGGTAACGCCGAGCGGTCTTACGGTGAACGCTACGATGACGGCATCGGGCGCTACGGTTGCCGGCTACGGCTGGTCCTGGGGCGATTCGCAGGTGTCGACGTCACAGAACGCTTCGCACACGTACGCTTCTGCCGGCACGTATACGGTCTGCGCAGTTTACGTGGATCTCGCGAACACGTCGTGCGCCGATACGAACTGCCAGGTGATCACGGTTACCGCAGTCGGCATCAATGAGGCGCAGTCGCCGACGGTGAATGTGCAGGCGCTGCCGAACCCGTTCTCGAGCACGATCAACGTTCACCTCACGCTGAACCAGCCGCAAACTGTTGAAGTGGCTGTGTACAACATGACCGGCCAGAAAGTGGCGACGCTGCAGAACGGCCCGATGAATGCGGGCAACAACACGGTAACGTGGGAGCCTGCCGGTGTTGCGGAAGGCGTTTATTTCCTGCAGGTGCGCTCGGGTGAAAACGTGATCACGAAGAAGATCGTGTATACGCACGAATAGTTTTTCTCCAATGAAAAATGGAAACGGCTTCCCGGTGGGAGGCCGTTTTTTTTATTCAAACGGCGGCGACGCGAGCTTCGCGTGGCAACAAAAAAGAACGCCCGGGCACACACCCCCGGACGTTCATTCACACATACACAATAAACAACACACTTACTCTTTGCCGTCTTTCGGCGGCGTCAATGCTATTTGCTGAGCAGTTCTTTTACGATGGCGGAGATCATTTTGCCATCGGCCTGCCCGGCGAATTTTTTGGTGGCGGCGCCCATCACTTTGCCCATGTCGGCAGGAGAAGACGCGCCGGTTTCTGCGATGACCTGCTGCAGTGCGGTGCGCAGCTCGGCTTCGCTCATTTGTTTCGGAAGATATTCTTCGATGACGCCGGCCTGGAACAGTTCCACTTCAGCAAGATCGTTGCGATTCTGCTGCGTGTAGATGTCGGCGGTTTCGCGGCGCTTCTTCGCTTCTTTCTGCAGTGCTTTCGTTGCGCTCTCCTCCGTCAGTCCTTCGGGAGAAGTTTTCAGCAGCAGCACAACGGACTTGATGGCGCGCAGGGCCTCGAGACGCGGCTGGTTTTTCGCCAGCATCGCGGCTTTGATCTCATTGTTTACTTTTTCTTCGATCGTCATGGCTGTGCGGTTGAACTTTGCGGGCCGGGCCAACGCACCCGGCTCCGCGCTGTTCGCTGAATCAATCTAGTCTACGTTATCGTGCAGGAACGAATTGTTCGGGCGGATCTCGATCTTCTTCTCGTCGGTTTCCGTCAGCGTAAAACGCGACACCTGCGATTCGGAAGAATGCGGAACGTTGTCGAGCGTGATGTTGCGGCGCTTGTAAGCGGGCTCGTGTTCCATCTCGTTCAAACCCTGCGGCGTCTTGAGCTTCATGCTGAGCTCCTTCAGTCGCTGGATACGCTCCTGCGCTTTGCGGTGAATTTCTTCCGCGATGATGCGCTTTGCTTCTTCTTCGGATTGTTTCGCCGGCTCTTCTTCTTTCTGCATCACGGGCTCCGCGACGGGAGATACTTCCGCAACGGGCTCCGATTTTTCCACCGAAGAAATTTCCTGCTGCGATTCCATCACCGGCTCCGAAGAGAGTTCGGCAACGGGCTCGCTGCTGAATTCAGCAACGGTTTCTTCCGAAGAGAAATTCATCGTCACTTCTTCCGAAGCGTTTTCTTCTGAAGCGAAATTCGTGATCTCGAATTCGACGGTGTTGTTCACGACCGGAACGATCTCTTCTTTCACTTCTTCGTTGAAGAGCTCTGCTACCGGCTCCGAAGAAATTTCATTCGAAACTTCAGCGGTTACTTCAGCGATGGTGTTCAACTCTGCAACGGGCTCTTCGCTTTTCACTTCAGCAACGGGCTCGTCGTTGAAAAGCAGGAAAGGCTCAACAGGATTTTGTGCAACCGGTTCTGATTTCTCTACCGGCATGTCATCGCGCTTGATCACGAGGAACGGCTCGAGCGGGTTGAGATTTTCCGTTGCGGGCGTTTCCGTTTTCTGCACCGGCGTCGACACGAATGCGGACGGCTCGGGCTGCTTGTTCACGAGAAAAGGTTCGAGCGGGTTCACCGTTTGCGGCTTCTGCTCTGCTTTCGGCTCTTCGGAAGAAACTTTCGATTCTTCGAGATTGAGCACGACTTTCTCCTGCGCAGGACGCTTGGAATATTCGTAAGCGACCGGGTTGCTTTGATTGAAACCGGTTGCGATGATCGTTACGTTGACGGCATCACCAAGCGACGGTTCGACACCGTAACCTTTGATGATCTCCGCGGTTTGTCCGGCGGCTTCCTGGATGTAATCGGTGATCTCTCCGAGCTCGTCCATGGTGATTTCTTCAGAGCCGGAAACGATATTGAGCAGCACGTAACGCGCGCCGATGATGTTGTTGTCGTTGAGCAGCGGTGAATTGAGCGACGACTCGACGGCACGCAGCGCGCGGCTTTCGCCGGATGCGCTGGAAGAGCCCATGATCGCTACGCCGCTGTTGCGCATGACGGTGCAGATATCGGCGAAGTCGACGTTGATCTGCTGCGTGAGGCTGATGATATCCGCGATGCTCTTGGCGGCAATCGCGAGCACGTCGTCGGCATGCGAGAACGCGTCGCTGAGCTTGAGGTTGCCGTACATCTCGCGCAGCTTGTCGTTGCAGATGACGAGCAGCGTATCGACGTTCTGCTTGAGCTGGTCGAGTCCGTCTTCGGCTTGCTGGCGGCGCTTCTTGCCTTCGAACGCGAACGGAACCGTCACGATAGCGACCGTGAGGATGCCCATTTCGCGGGCGATGCCGGCGATGATCGGAGCGGCGCCGGTGCCGGTACCACCACCCATGCCGGCGGTGATGAACACCATCTTCGTGTTTTTCGAAAGGATGGTGCGGATGTCTTCGATGTTTTCGATGGCAGCGTTGCGTCCCACTTCCGGGAGCGAACCTGCGCCACGACCTTCGGTGAGGGTAGCGCCCAGCACGATCTTGTGCGGTACCGGGCTCATGTCGAGCGCCTGCTTGTCGGTGTTGCAGACGACGAAGTCGACACCATTGATGCCCTGGCGGTACATGTGATTGACAGCGTTGCTGCCGCCACCGCCGACTCCGATCACCTTGATGATCGAGGAGTGTTCAGGAAGGTCGAATTTCATAGTGATTTGTGTTTGATTATTGTGTGATGACGTGTTGTGTGCTTCGAGTGCATCGGTTCCGCCTGCGATTCCCAGCGGATCGGCTTCCGTTACCGGGAAAGGTGTCGGCGCAGGAAGCGGATCGTTTTCATTGCTGAACGTTTTTTCTTCGTCGTTCCGCAGCGGCTCCTGCTCAGCGCCGGATTCTTCTCCGAAACTCCAATTGAAAACGTCGTTGTCCAGGTTCATGAAAACGTTGGTATAAAAAATCGTTGAAAATTACTTCACCTGAAAAATGCGGGAACTTTGCACTGTGATAACTTACTAACCCCGTATTGTTCATTCCCACGAAGGTTATTCACAAAAACAAAAACAGGATTATTAATTCCCCAATGAAAATTGTCCTTTCCGCACTTGTTAATAATCCTGTTTTTCGTCTTTTGTTTTTATCGCTCAATGACCAGGATCTTCTTCAAACCATTGTTTGCCTTTGCTGAAGATCTGGTCGAACCAACCGCCTTTTGTCTTCTGCGAGTGGTTCTGCACTTTCGGATTTTTCTCTTCGGCAGCGCGTTGTTTCTGGTACTGCTGCAGTCCGCGCAACACGAGACCGACACCGGTTGCATACATCGGGCTGGTGACTTCTTCCGAGCTCTGCGCAAGATGTTCGTTCGGATAACCGACGCGCGTGTCCATTCCGGTTACGTACTCGAGCAGCTGCGTGACGTGCTTGAGCTGTGAGCCGCCGCCGGTGACGACGATGCCTGCGATGAGCTTCTTCTCGAAACCGGAATTGCGGATCTCGTAATACACGTGCTCGACGATCTCTTCCATGCGCGCCTGGATGATGTGCGCGAGATTTTTCACCGAGATCTCTTTGTGCGGACGACCGCGGAGACCGGGAATGGAAACGATTTCATTTTCCTGGTTCTCGCTGGCGAGCGCAGAGCCGAATTTGATCTTCAGCAATTCCGCCTGCGTCTTGATGATGCTGCAGCCTTCTTTGATGTCTTCCGTGATGATGTTGCCGCCGAAAGGAATCACCGCAGTGTGACGGATGATGCCGTCGTGGAAGATCGCCACATCGGTTGTGCCGCCACCGATGTCGACGAGCACGACGCCCGCTTCTTTCTCTTCATCGCTGAGCACGGCATCGGCAGACGCGAGCGGCTCGAGCGTGAGGTCGGCTACTTCGAGGCCGGCTTTCGCGACGCACTTGTAAATATTTTTTGCCGCCGCGACCTGTCCCGTGATGATGTGGAAGTTCGCTTCGAGACGTGTTCCCGCCATGCCGATCGGGTTCTTGATGCCGACTTCGTTGTCGATGATGTATTCCTGCGGGATCACGTGAATGATCTCTTCGCCGGGCGACATCACGAGGCGGTACATGTCTTCGATGAGCTCGTCGATATCTTTCTGGCTGATCTCGTCGTCGATGCTGCGGCGCGTTTTCATGCCGCGATGCTGGAGGCTCTTGATGTGCTGGCCGGCAATGCCGACGTTCACGACTTTGATGTCGACGCCGGATTTATTGCTGGCTTCCTCCACGGCCTGGCGGATCGCGCGAACGGTCTCGTCGATATTGAGCACGACGCCGCGTGCTACGCCGAGCGATTCCGCTTTGCCGATACCCAAAATTTCGATTTTGCCGTGCTCTGTGCGGCGGCCGACGAGCACTGCGATCTTGGTGGTACCGATGTCGAGTCCGACTACGATTTCAGATTCCATGTCAGTTGTTCTTTTTGGTGCAAACGATTTGATTTTTGTACTGAAGATCGATCATGCTGTTTTCATTCCAGCGGCCGGTGCGGGCCAGTCCTTCACGGTAGAATACAAGCAGCTTTTTAAATTTTTCATCGAGATCGGAAACGTCGCCGACAATGATCGTGTGTCGTCCGACGCGGGGCGTGAGCTGAAAACCTTTCTCGGGCGAATAATAAACCTGCACGACCTGCGAACGAAGGAACGTATCTGCATCCACACGCTTCACAATCTGCCACGCGTCGTCGAGAACGGTCGGCGTATTCGGAACAGAATCCGTTACTACATCTTTGAAAGAGAAATTTTCCCAGCGCGCATACGTGTCTGCAAAATTTCCATTCACCAGCACAACCGGCGCCGTATAAACTTCCGACCACGGCATGAGCAAACCGCGATCATCGATGTAATAGGATTCTCCCGTAGCGTTGATGAAACGCGCAATGACACGACGCTGGTGAATGCGGATGCTCACTTTTCCTCCGACCGTCACGAAAGCGTCGCAGGATTCGACAGCGGGATGCGTGAGCAGCAATCGTTCGAGCGCGTTCACGTCGACTTTCGCCAGCTCCTGCCCTACCGGGTTCATGCCGTGATCGTCGAGCAGGTGCTCCACCATTTCATTGTCGATGAAAAGATCGGCGCTCTTCCGGTCGATGGCAATGTCGAGCGCTTCACACTTGCGGACGCTGTGCGCGTGCGTAGCGAAGCCCATCATCACGAACAAACCGATCGTGAAGACCACCCAAAGGCCGATGATGATGAACTTTTTCATGCGTGATTGAATTTCTTTTTCAGCGCGTTCTCGAACGGAACGATGAACGTGTCGATATCGCCGGCGCCCATCGTGAGCAGCACTTCGAAATCATGCTGCATGACTTTCTCCACGAGCTCCGCTTTGCTGTATAACGATTTTCGTTTCGTATTAATTTTTTCCAGCAGCATCGAAGACGTCACGCCTTCGATCGGCTTTTCGCGCGCGGGATAAATATCGAGCAGCACGACGTCATCCAGCAGCTCAAGGCTTCGCGCAAACTCATCGGCGAAATCACGGGTGCGGGAATAGAGATGCGGCTGGAAAATTCCGGTGATCTTTTTTCGCGGGAACAGTTCGCGCACGGAAGAGATGCAGGCTCTTAGCTCCGCAGGATGATGACCGTAATCGTCGATGTAAACAACTTCCGGCGTGCGCACGCGAAAATCAAAACGTCGCGCGACGCCGCGGAAAGAAGCCAGCGCTTTACGAACGGATTCATCGTCCACGCCAACCTGCTTTGCCGCCGTTACCGCAGCTACGGCATTCTCCACGTTATGTCTTCCCGGCAAACCCATCTGCAAATTCTCCAGTCGTTTTCCTTCCAGCACCAGATCGAACCAGTAGTAACCGTTCTCGATGCGGATATTGTCCGCGTAACCATCCGTTTGATCCGATGAAAGTCCGTAGGTCGTCACGCGCGCCGTCTTCTTCAATCCCAACGTTTCCACGACCAGGTTCTTCGTCACCACTTTCTCCGTCACCTGCGACGCAAATTTACGGTAGGCTTCGTACATCTCCTCTTTGTTCGAATAAATATCGAGATGGTCGGCATCTACCGAAGTGATCGCCGCAACAGCAGGATGCAGCCACAGGAACGAACGATCGTATTCATCTGCTTCTGCAACGACAATATTTTCATTCATCGAAACATCCGCTTTCCCGAGATTTTTTCCAAGCAGCAGGTTCGTGTGATAGTTTCCGGAGATGCCGCCGAGGAAGGCCGAGCAATCGACACCTGCCGTGCGAAGAATGTGCGCCGTCAGCGTGGTCGTTGTCGTTTTTCCGTGCGTGCCTGCAATCGCGATCGTGCGTGTCGATTCGGTGATCATGCCGAGCACCTGCGCGCGTTTCATCAGCGTGTAGTTGTTCTCGCGGAAATAAACGAGCTCAGCATGATCGGCAGGAACTGCAGGCGTCCACACGACGAGCACGTTTTCCTTCGGCGCATTTGTAAACGCTTCCGGGATCAGCGAAACATTTTCTTCGAAATGGATCGCGATGCCTTCTTCCTGCAGATGGCCGGTGAGCGCCGTCGCTGTTTTATCGTAGCCTGCCACCGCTTTTCCCGACGCACGGAAAAAACGCGCCAACGCGCTCATCCCGATACCACCGATACCGAGAAAATACACGTGCGTGAGCTTCGACAGGTTCATTTCTTTTTCAACTGGTTGATCAATGACAATACTTCGCTGGCGATGAGGTCCGCAGAATCCTGCACGGCGAGCGCGGCGCTGTTGACTTCAAGCTGGTGACGCAGCTGCTCATCGGCGGCCAGCGCCAGCGTTTCATCGATGAGTTTCGTTTTCGCTTCCGCATCTTTCACCAGCAACGCGGCTTTGTGATTGATCAGCGCCAACGCATTTTTCGTCTGGTGGTCTTCCGCCACGTTCGGCGACGGAACAAGAATGCTCGGCTTGTGCACGAGACACAATTCCGAAACGGAGCTGGCTCCTGCGCGCGACACCACGAAATCAGCGGCAGCATACGCATAATCCATCTTCGTGATGAAATCCTGCGCGCTGATGCCTTTGTCTTTGAACGGAGCAACAGCGGCCTGCGCCTGCGGAAGAAAAGCTTTTCCTGTTTGCCAGACGAGCTGGATATTATTTTCCGCAAGACGATTCAATCCTGCGAGAATGCTTTCGTTGATCGTGCGCGCACCGAGACTTCCGCCGATGACGAGCAGCGTTTTTTTCGAAGGATCGAGGCCGAACATTTCCTGTCCGCGCGGACGTTTTCCTTCGAGGTTGCGAATGTCCTGCCGAACAGGATTGCCGGTGAAAACGAGTTTCTCTTTCGGGAAGAAACGTTCCATGCCGTCGTACGCCACGCAAATGCGGTTGACGCGTTTCGCGAGTAATTTGTTCGTGATGCCGGGAAACGAATTCTGCTCCTGGATCACCGTCGGAATTCCTGCTTTCGAAGCGACGCGCAGCATCGGGCCGCTGGCATAACCGCCGGTACCGATCGCCGCATCGGGCTTGAAGTTTTTCAGGATGCGGCGCGCCTTCATCAGGCTGCTCATCACTTTGAACGGGAACGAAAGATTGCTGAGCGTGAGCTTGCGCTGCAGTCCGCTGATCCACAAACCTTCGATCTTGTAACCGGCAGCAGGAACTTTCTCCATCTCCATTCTTCCTTCCGCACCGACGAATAAAAATTCCGCATCGGGCACACGCGCCTTCAATGCATTCGCAATTGCGATCGCGGGGAAAATATGTCCGCCGGTACCGCCGCCGCTGATGATGAATTTAAGTGGTGGCAAGCTCGCCTCCTTTCTCTTCTTCTTCAATGGCGTCTTCACCGGTTTCTGTTTCGCGGCTCACGCTGAGAATAATGCCGAGCGCAATACTCGAGAACAGCAGCGAGGTTCCACCCATCGAGAGGAACGGCAACGGCTGACCGGTGACCGGGAACAAATTCACCGCAACGGCCATGTTGATCATTCCCTGGAAGATCAGGCTGAACGACAAGCCGAATGCGAGCAGCGTTCCGAATGTTTTTTTGCTTCTCGTCGCCACGCGCACGCCGCGGAAAAGAAGAATGAGGTACAGCAAAATAATCCCGGTGCCGCCGATAATGGAACCGTATTCTTCGATGATGATCGCGAAAATAAAATCGGAATACGGGTGCGGCAGGAAGTTGCGCTGCGTGCTGTTGCCGGCGCCTTTGCCGAGCACACCACCTGTTGCAATTGCAATCTTCGCCTGGTTCGCCTGGTAGTTTTTGTCAGCGTCCTGCTCTTCTTCGCCTTTCGAGAATTGAACGATTCGGTTCTCCCACGTTTTCGCGCGCGGCATCAGGTTCGGCAGGAAGTGGCCGATCATCAGCAACAAAATAAACCCGGCAACCGCGAGGCCCATCACTTTACCGATGTGCGCCAACGGAACACGGCCGATGAACATCAGGATGAGACAGGTCGTCAGCAGCAGCGCCGCGGTGGAGAAGTTCGCAGGAAGAATTAATCCGCAGATCACGAACACCGGGCCCATGATGTGAATGAGCACCGCTTTGAAATTTTCCAGCTCGTTTTGTTTTTGCGTTACGACGCGCGCGACGTACATGATCAGCGCAAGCTTCGCGAAGTCGGACGACTGGAACGTGAGGCCGGTGCCGGGAATGGGAATCCAGCGACTCGCGTCGTTGAGGTTGGAGCCGCGGGCGAGCGTGTACAGCAGCAGCGGCACCGTCAGGATCAGCATGATCTGTGAAAGACGCGAGAAGTACGTATACGGAATACGATGCGTGATCCACATCAGCACGAAACCGAGCAGGATAATTTTGCCGTGCTTGAACAGGTAGTGCTCCGTGTCGCCGCCGTAATGTTTGTACGCGAGCGTCACGATCGAGCTGTAAACGGCCAGCAACGACAGCAACGACAAAAGCAGGACGATCATCCAGATCACCTTGTCGCCTTTGAAGTAACTGAAGAGATTCATGTCGCTGTGTTATTTGATTGAGTTGAATTTTTCCTGCACGAGCTTCCGGAACTGGTTGCCGCGGTTCTTGTAATTGTCGAAAGCGTCGTAGCTCGGGCAGGAAGGCGAAAACAATACCGTCTTCACATCCCGCGCGAGCATGGCCGCAAACGCGATCGCTTCCGGAAGATCTTTCGCCTGCACGATGAGGTCGGCGGATTTCCGGTAAGCGTCGAAATATTTCCAGGGCGTCGAGCCGATGCAAACAACCGTCGTCACTTTCTGTTTGATCAGCTCATTCAGCTTATTGTGATCGTTCGAGCGATCGACGCCGCCGATCATCAGCAGCACCGGTCCGGGAACATCGCGCAACGCATGCCAGGTCATATCAACTGTCGTAGCCATCGAATGATTGATCCAGCTGATGCCGTTGTGCATCGCCACTTCTTCGAAATAATGAGCGCTCTCGCCCTGCATCTTCAGGCGGGCGCGCACCATCTCTTCGTAGCGGCTGATTTCCAGTGACAGGTTCTCTGCTTTCATTTTAATTTTCTTAGAGCGAACGAACGGCAGCTTTGAACTGGCGTCCGCGGTCTTCGTAGTTCTCGAACAGATCGAAGCTCGCGCAGGCCGGTGACAGCAGCACGGTGTCGCCTTTGGTTGCGAGGCGATACGAAAGGTTGACGGCTTCCTGTGCGGTGGCCGCTTCTACCATCGTGTCGACTTTACCGTTGAAGGCTTTGATGATCTTCGCGTTGTCTTTGCCGAGGATGATGATCGCTTTCACTTTCGTCTGCACCAATTCGACGAGCGCAGAATAATCATTGCCTTTATCAACACCACCGACGATCCACACGACCGGCGTGGTCATGCTTTCGAGCGCGTACCAGGTAGAGTTCACGTTGGTCGCTTTCGAATCGTTAACGAAGTCGATGTTGTTGATGCGCGCCACGAACTCCATACGGTGTTCCACGTTTTGCACGTCGGCGAGGGATTCGCGCACGGTTTCTTTCCTTACTTCCAGCAGGCGGGCTGCGATGCCGGCAGCCATGGAATTGTAAGTGTTGTGCTTGCCCTGCAGTGCGAGTTCTTCGATGGTCATAGACAGTTGATTATTATGGATATTAATTATGAGTTCGTTGTTGTTGAGGTAGGCGCCCTCTTCGACTTTTTCGCGAATCGAAAAGGGATATTGTTTCGCGGTGATCGTGCGGTGCTTCAATTCCTGCATCGTTACTTCGTCGTCGAGGCAGTAGATGAAAGCATCTTCCGGGCGCTGGTTCTGCGTGATGCGAAACTTCGCCGCCGCATAATTCCCGAGCTTGTAATCGTAGCGATCGAGATGATCCGGCGTGATGTTCGTCAGGATGGCGATGTCGGCGCGGAACTCGTACATGTCGTCGAGCTGAAAGCTGCTCAGCTCGAGCACGTAGTAGTCGTAGTTGCCTTCCGCCACCAGCATCGCGAAACTCATTCCGACGTTTCCGCCCATCGCCACATTCAATCCTGCTTTTTCCAGGATGTGATGCACGAGCGTGGTCGTCGTTGTTTTGCCGTTGCTGCCGGTAATGCAGATCATTTTCGCATTCGTGTAGCGTGCGGCAAACTCGATCTCCGAGATGACGGGCGTTCCCTGTTCACGCAGCTTTTTAATGAGCGGCGCTTTACCAGGAATGCCCGGGCTTTTGATCACTTCGTCGGCGTTAAGCACCAGCGATTCCGTGTGCTGCTGCTCTTCCCAATTGATCCCGTGTTGTGAAAGAACGTCCTTGTACTTCTGTTTGATCGGGCCTTTGTCGGTGACAAAAACGTCGAATCCTTTTTGTTTGGCGAGCACTGCTGCTCCTGCCCCGCTTTCTCCCGCGCCGATAACGACAATCCGTTTCATCGGTTAGCGGAGTTTGAGCGTTGCCATCGCCAGTACGCCGAGCATGATCGCGATGATCAAAAACCGGAATACGATCTTCGATTCGTGCATGCCTTTCTTCTGGTAATGGTGGTGCAGCGGCGACATCAGGAACAGCCTGTGCGCGCGTGCGTAATCGATGCCGTATTTTCTCTTGCGGTATTTGAACACCGAAACCTGCAGGATGACGGAAATGTTCTCGACGAGAAACACGCCGCAGATGATCGGGATAAGCAGTTCCTTGCGGATCGCGATGGCAAACACCGCGATGATGCCGCCGAGCGCGAGACTTCCCGTATCGCCCATGAACACCTGCGCAGGGAACGAATTGTACCAGAGGAAACCGACGCAAGCGCCCACGAACGCCGCGATGAACACCACAAGCTCTCCCGTATTCGGGATGTACATGATGTTGAGGTAATCGGCGAAGATGGTGTTACCGGATACGTAAGCGAGAATGCCGAGCACCACGCCGATCACAGCAGAAGTTCCTGAAGCTAATCCGTCGATGCCGTCCGTCACGTTCGCGCCATTCGAAACAGCAGTGATGATGAAGATGACGATCGGGATAAAAATCAGCCACGCCCATTTGCCGGCGCTGTCGCCGAGAAAACCAAGAATGTTCGAATAATCGAATTCGTTATTCTTCACGAACGGGATCGTCGTCTTCAGCGAATGCGTTTCCGTGGAAGAATATTGCGGGAGATGCGTTTGTTGCAATGCAGCAGGTTCGGTGCCCATCGTCACGAGGTCGCTGTTCGAAGGAGCGATCTTCTCGCGAATGACGACGTTCGAATTCCAATACAACACGCCGCCGACGATCAGGCCGATACCGATTTGTCCGATGACTTTGAATTTTCCGTGAAGACCTTGTTTGTTCTTCTTGAAAACTTTGATGTAATCGTCGATGAAACCGATCGCGCCCAGCCACACCGTCGAGATGAGCATGAGCAGGATGTACACGTTCGAGAGTTTTGCGAAGAGCAGCGTCGGGATGAGGATCGCGGAAAGGATGATAAGACCGCCCATCGTCGGCGTGCCTTCTTTTTCTTTCTGTCCCTGCAAACCGAGATCGCGCACGGTTTCACCGACCTGCAAACGGTGCAGCAGGCGGATGATGCGTTTTCCGAACACCATCGAGATGATCAGCGAAACGACAATCGCCATTGCCGCACGGAACGAGATGTATTTGAATACGCCCGCGCCGGGGAAATCAAACTTTTCATGTAACCAGGTGAAGAGGTAGTACAGCATGTCCGGTTCAGGCGTTGTTTGTGTTATCCAGATTTTCTTTCAAAACTTCCATGTCGTCGAAAGGATGTTTCACTCCTTTGATCTCCTGGTATTTCTCGTGACCTTTTCCTGCGACGAGCACGATATCGCCGGGACGCGCCAGTGCAACAGCTGTGCGGATCGCTTCACGACGATCGGAAATGGTGAGCACGTTGCGGCTGAAACGCGCTTCGACACCTTCCTGCATCTGCTTCAGGATTTCGTTCGGATCTTCCGAGCGCGGGTTGTCCGAAGTGAGGATCACGCGATCGCTCATCTCGCAGGCAATGCGCGCCATCACCGGGCGTTTCGCAGCATCACGATCGCCGCCGCAGCCGATGATCGTGATCACCTGCTCGTTGCCCGTGCGGATGTCGTGGATCGTCTTCAGCACGTTCTCGAGCGCATCCGGCGTGTGCGCGTAGTCGACGATGCCGGTCACGCCGTTGTCGTTGCGCAGGTATTGGAAACGTCCTTCAACAGGACTGAGCGTGCTCAGCGTCGTCAGCACATTCATTTTGTCTTTGCCGAGCAGCATCGCCGTCGCATAAACCGCGAGCAGGTTGTAAGCGTTGAAGCTGCCGATGAGCTTGCTCCACATCTCCGTGCTGTCAATGTTCAGCTGCAAACCGGAGAATTGATTTTCCATCACGCGCGCTTTGAAATCGGCGGTGCTGCGAACGGAGTACGAACGTTTCGTTGCACGCGTATTCTGCAGCATCACTGCGCCGTTTGCATCGTCTTTGTTCGTCAATGCAAATGCGTCGACAGGCAGGTGATCGAAGAATGCTTTTTTCGCTTTGAGA
>CAMLEF010000077.1 GCA_946478675.1 uncultured Flavobacteriales bacterium
ACCTTCGAGTGCGGGATCGACGTGCAGGGGAACGCACGTGTTCCGTTCTCCGTCAAATATTTCCTCGTCGCGATCCTCTTCGTGCTGTTCGACGTGGAAGTGATCTTCCTTTATCCCTGGGCGGTGAATTTCCGCGGGAAAGACGGACTCGGCATCATCGGGTTTGTAGAAATGGTTTCTTTCATGCTCGTCTTCCTCGTCGGCTTTTACTACATCCTGCGCAAAGGAGCGCTGAAGTGGGAAGAATAATTTAAACCGGTCAGGCTGTAGTCGCACGGTATCACCCGCACCACGCAACCCGCACCACGTACCTTTTTAATCATGTCAACAGAAACGAAACGCAGCAAGATCGAGATTGCCCGGGCGCCGGAAGGCATCGAAGGACCGGGATTCATGGCTACGCGCCTGGATAAAGTCGTTGGTCTTGCACGCAAAAATTCCATCTGGCCGCTGCCGTTCGCGACCTCCTGCTGCGGCATCGAGTTCATGGCCACGATGGCTTCGCATTACGACCTCGGACGTTTCGGCGCCGAGCGACTCAGTTTCTCTCCCCGCCAGGCCGACCTGCTCATGGTGATGGGCACCATCGCCAAGAAAATGGGACCGGTGCTGCGCCAGGTGTACGAGCAGATGGCCGAGCCGCGCTGGGTGCTCGCAATGGGCGCCTGCGCATCGAGCGGCGGCATTTTCGATACCTACAGCGTGCTCCAGGGCATCGACCGCATCATCCCGGTCGACGTGTACATCCCGGGCTGCCCGCCGCGCCCCGAACAGGTGCTCGACGGCATCCTCCAGATCCAGAAGCTCGTGGAGAATGAATCGCTCCGCCGCCGTGATTCCCCCGAATACAAGGCGATGCTCAACAAATACGGAATCGAATAACCATTCTTAAAAGCACCGGGCACTCCATGGCAGTTGCAACCGCTGATCAAGTACAAACCCTTCACGACACCGTCCTCGCACGGCTGAAAGAAAAGTTCGGTGAAGGCGTTATTTCCTCGGAGATCGATTATGATTTCCCGGTTTTCATTGTAAAACGCGAAGTCATTTACGACCTGCTCCGGTTCCTGAAAGAAGAGGCGGAGCTGAACTTCCACTTCCTGACCACGATGTGCGGACTGCATTATCCCGATCACAAAGGGCAGGAATTCGGACTGATGTACCAGCTGCACAACATGCCGAAAAACTGGCGCATCCGCATCAAAACCTTCATGCCGGCCAGCGATCTCGTGGTGCCGACGGTTACTTCGCTTTGGGCTACGGCCAACTGGATGGAACGCCAGGAATTCGACTTCTTCGGCTTCCAGTTCAAAGGCCACCCGAACCTGAAACGCATTCTCAACATGGAAGACATCACTTTCTTCCCGATGCGCAAGGAATTCCCGCTGGAAGATCCGACCCGCGACGACAAGGACGATTCGATGTTCGGACGTTAATGCACGATGATCATGAGCGAATTTGAAAATAACAACACTGACGTTCCCGTCAATACGGAAGAGAAGCAGTACTCCACGCTGAACCTCGGTCCCACGCACCCTGCCACGCACGGCATTTTCCAGAACGTGCTCAAAATGGACGGCGAGATCATCGTCGAAGCGGAACCGACCATCGGCTACATTCACCGCGCTTTCGAGAAGATCGCAGAACGCCGCCCGTTCTACCAGATCACCACGCTGACCGACCGCATGAACTATTGCTCGTCGCCCATCAACAACATGGGCTGGCACATGACGGTCGAGAAGCTCATCAAAGTTCAATTGCCGAAACGCGTCGAATACATGCGCATCGTGGCGATGGAACTTTCGCGCATCGCCGACCACATCATCTGCAACTCGGTGATCGGTGTCGATACAGGAGCGCTCACGGGCTTCACGTACATCTTCCAGTGGCGCGAGCTCATTTACGAGATCTTCGAAGAGATCTGCGGCGCGCGACTCACCACCAACATGGGACGCATCGGCGGATTCGACCGCAACTGGTCGCCTAAAGTGTGGGAGCGCATCGACAATTTCCTCAAGTCGTTCCCCGACGCGCTGAAAGAATTCGAAAAGCTGCTGATGCGCAACCGCATCTTCATGGACCGTACGATCAAAGCCGGCGGCATCACCGGCGACCGCGCCCTCGAGTACGGCTTCACCGGCCCGAACCTGCGCGCTGCAGGCGTCGACTACGACGTTCGCGTGATGAACCCGTATTCTTCCTATGAAGATTTCGATTTCATCATTCCCGTCGGACAGAATGGCGACGTATACGATCGCTTCATGGTGCGCCAGGAAGAGATGTGGCAATCGTTCAGCATCATCAAGCAGGCGCTCGCGAAAATCGACCGCAACGACCCGACTTACCACGCGGAAGTGCCGGATTTCTATTTGCCGCCGAAAGAAGGCGTGTACAACAACATGGAAGCGCTCATCTATCACTTCAAGATCGTGATGGGCGAGACCGACGTTCCCAAAGGCGAAGTGTATCACTCCGTCGAGGGCGGCAACGGCGAGCTCGGCTTCTATCTCATCAGCGACGGCGGACGCGCTCCTTACCGCCTGCACCTGCGCCGCCCCTGCTTCATCTATTACCAGGCTTACCCGGAGCTCATCAAAAACGGCATGCTGTCGGACGC
Source organism: uncultured Flavobacteriales bacterium (assembly GCA_946478675.1). Next base: position 2,618 of record CAMLEF010000077.1, read on the forward strand.
GATCCTCACCATGTCGAGCATGAACGTCATCGCCGGCGAGCTGGACGCATAATAAGTAATCCGTGTAATCCGCGAAATCCGTGGCTATGAATAAAGAATTGAAATTTTCCGATGAAACGCTCGCTGTCGTACAGCGCATCATTAAGCGTTACCCGGAAGGAAAACAGAAGTCGGCGCTCCTTCCGCTGCTGCATCTCGCGCAGATGGAATTCGACGGCTGGCTGAGCGCACCTGCAATGGACTACGTCGCTTCGCTGCTGAACATCCAGCCGATCGAAGTGTACGAGGTGGCGTCGTTCTATTCGATGTTCAACCTCAAGCCCGTCGGGAAATGCCTCATCGAAGTCTGCCGCACCGGCCCCTGCTGGCTGCTCGGCGCGGAAGATCTCGTTCGCCACATCGAGAAAAAGCTGAACATCAAGGACGGCGAAACGACGCCCGACGGCATGTTCACGCTCAAGACGGTGGAATGCCTCGCTGCCTGCGGAACCGCTCCGGTGATTCAGGTCGGCGAAACCTACCACGAGAACATGACCTGCGAAAAGGTCGACGACATGCTGAGCGATTACCGCAACAAAGGCGAACGCAAAACGCATTACGACAAAAAGCATATTAAAGCCTAATAAACGAGCCGCTTCACTATGGGAAAGCAACTGCTTCTCGACAAGATCACTTACCCCGGCATCAACACGCTCGAAGGCTATCGCGCCACGGGCGGTTACCAGGCGCTTGAAAAAGCGTTGAAGATGAAGCCCGCGGAAATCGTGGAGGAAGTGAAAAAATCCGGTCTTCGCGGTCGCGGCGGCGCGGGTTTCCCCACGGGCATGAAATGGAGCTTCATCGCCAGGCCCGAAGGCGTTCCGCGTCACCTCGTATGCAACGCCGACGAATCCGAGCCGGGCACGTTCAAAGACCGTTTCCTGATGCAGCACAAGCCGCACATTCTCGTAGAAGGCATGATCCTCTCGAGCTATGCGCTGGGCTGTAACACGTCGTACATCTACATCCGCGGCGAGCTGCTGTACGTGTACCACATTCTCGAAAAAGCGATCGCGGAAGCGTATGCAGCCGGCTATCTCGGCAAGAACATCATGGGCACAGGCTTCGACCTCGACCTGCACGTGCACATGGGCGGCGGCGCTTACATCTGCGGCGAAGAAACCGCGCTCATCGAATCGCTCGAAGGCAAACGCGGCAACCCGCGCATCAAGCCGCCGTTCCCTGCGGTAGCCGGTGTATGGGGCCGCCCGACCGTCGTCAACAACGTCGAAACGATCGCAGCTACCGTTCCCATCATCAACATGGGCGGCGAAGAATACGCGAAGATCGGCGTCGGCAAATCGACGGGAACGAAACTCATCTCCGCCTGCGGCCACATCAACAAGCCCGGCGTTTACGAGATCGAGCTCGGCCTGCCGGTAGAAGAATTCCTCTATTCCGACAATTACTGCGGCGGCATCCGCAACGGTAAAAAGCTCAAGGCGGTTGTTGCCGGCGGCTCTTCCGTTCCGATCCTTCCCGCGGAGCTCTTCCTCAAAACCGCGAAAGGCGAACCGCGCCTCATGTCGTACGAATCACTCGCTGACGGCGGTTTCCAGACGGGAACGATGCTCGGCTCCGGCGGATTCATCGTCATGGACGAAACGACCAGCATCGTGAAGAACCTCTGGAACTTCACGCGCTTCTATCACCACGAATCCTGCGGACAATGCTCGCCCTGCCGCGAAGGCACCGGCTGGATGGAACGCATCCTGCACCGCGTTCTCGACGGTCACGGCAAACAAGGCGATGTGGATCTGCTCTTCGATATTCAAAGCAAGATCGACGGCAAAACCATCTGCCCGCTCGGTGATGCCGCTTCCTGGCCCGTTGCCAGCGCGATCCGCCACTTCCGCAAGGAGTTCGAAGACTACATCAACAATCCTTCGTCCATCAAAGACGAAAAACATTATTACAACCTCCGCAACGAAAAAGCGCCGGTTGCCTAACAAAACTTTCCGCGGAACCTCTGCGCTCTCAGCGCCTCTGCGGCAAAAATTTGAACTATGCCTAAAGTAACGATAGACGGTCACGAGATCGAAGTTCCCAAAGGGACAACGATCCTCCAGGCAGCCCGCATGCTCGGCAAAGAAGTTGCGCCGCCGGCAATGTGCTATTACTCGAAGCTCGAAACTTCGGGCGGCTATTGCCGTACCTGCATCGTGCGCGTCACCAAGATGAATGCGCAGAACCCGAACCCGATGCCGAAACCGGTGGCCTCCTGCCGCACGGAAGTGATGGACGGAATGGAAGTGGTCAACTACACTTCCCCCGAAGTCCTCGAAGCGCGCAAAGGCGTCGTGGAATTCCTGCTGCTCAACCACCCGCTCGATTGCCCGATCTGCGACCAGGCCGGCGAATGCGATTTGCAGAATCTCAGTTACGAGAACGGCGCTGCAGGAACGCGTTACGACTTCGAACGCCGCACATTCGAGAAGATCGACATCGGCCCGTACATCCAGCTGCACATGACGCGCTGCATCCTCTGCTACCGCTGCGTGAAAACGGCGGACCAGGTGACGAACAAGCGCGTGCATGGCGTGCTCAACCGCGGCGAAGTCGCTGAAATTTCCACGTACATCCAGCAGTCGATCGACAACGATTTCTCCGGCAACGTAATCGACGTTTGCCCGGTCGGCGCGCTCACGGATAAAACGTTCCGCTTCAAGAGCCGCGTGTGGTTCACGAAACCCGTGGATGCGCACCGCAACTGCCCGAAATGCTCCGGCCGCGTTCGTCTCTGGTTCAAAGGAGAAGATGTGCTGCGCGTAACGGGCCGCAAAGACCAGTGGGGCGAGCTGGAAGATACGCCGGACGGAAAACCGGGCTGGATCTGCAACGACTGCCGCTTCGGTCACAAGAAAGTTTCCGACTGGACGATCGAAGGCCCGAGCCACATCGACCGCCACTCCGTCATTTCCGCCAACCATTACGAGCTGGCGAAACTGAAGCTCGACACCGGCAAGCAGCTGAAAGAGCTCAAATCGAAAAAAGCCGCTGCCGACAAAAAATAATTGCCCGTTATGACCAACCAGATCGTTCTGATTCCCATGCTCGCGTACCAGGCCATTCTCGTGGTTTGCGTATTCGGCATTTCCCTGCTGATCGCAATGTATTCCACCTACGCCGAGCGAAAAGTGGCCGCGTTTCTCCAGGACCGTCTCGGCCCCAACCGCGCGGGCCCGTTCGGCATCCTGCAGCCGCTCGCTGACGGCGTGAAGATGTTCATGAAAGAAGAGATCATCCCGAACGTCTCCAACAAATTCCTTTTCGTGCTCGGGCCTTCGCTGGGCATGCTCACCGCGCTGCTGACGGGAGCTGTAATTCCGTGGGGCCCCGAGCTGCACATCGGCGGACAAACGTACCCGCTGCAGGTGACGGACGTGAACATCGGCGTGCTGTACCTGCTTGGCGTCGTGTCGATCGGTGTGTACGGCATCATGATCGGCGGCTGGGCATCGAACAACAAATACGCGCTCCTCGGTGCGCTGCGTGCTTCTTCGCAGATGATCTCTTACGAAGTGGCGATGGGCATTTCCGTCGTTACGCTCATCATGATCACCGGCTCGCTGTCGACGCACGATATCGCGATGCAGCAGCACGGTTTCTGGAATGAAGCGGGCGGCTGGTTCTCCTGGAACTTCTTCAAGAACCCGCTCACGTTCCTCATCTTCTTCATATGCGCGCTGGCGGAAACCAACCGTACGCCGTTCGACCTTCCCGAATGCGAAACGGAGCTTGTGGGCGGTTATCACACCGAGTACAGCTCGATGAAGCTGGGCTTCTATCTTTTTGCCGAATACATCAACATGTTCATCTCTTCTGCCGTGATGTCGCTGTTCTTCTTCGGCGGTTACAATTATCCGTGGATGGATAAGGTGACCGACCCGAACGTGCAGGCGATCATCGGCGTTGCGGTGATGTTCGCGAAGACGATCTTCTTCATCTTCGTTTTCATGTGGATCCGCTGGACCATCCCACGTTTCCGCTACGACCAGCTCATGAACTTAGGCTGGAAAATCCTGATACCTTTGTCCATCGTCAACCTCGTGGCCACCGGCCTGTTGTTGTGGGGCACTGGCCGTCTTTAATCATTAAAAAGTGACCTCGATGCAGTCGCTGACGAACCGATCAAAAGTGGTGGTCAATAAGGAGATGTCCTTCATTGAAAGGCTCTACCTGCCCGCCATCCTCAATGGAATGCGCATTACCATGTCGCATTTCTTCAAGAAAAAAGCTACGATCAATTATCCCGAGAAGACCCGCCCGATCGCAGGTATCTATCGCGGCCAGCACGTGCTCAAGCGCGACGAGAAAGGCGCGGAACGCTGCACGGCCTGCGGGCTTTGCGCAGTCGCCTGCCCTGCCGAAGCGATCACGATGACCGCTGCAGAACGCAAAAAAGGCGAAGAGCATCTTTATCGCGAAGAAAAATACGCCGCCGTTTACGAGATCAACATGCTCCGCTGCATCTACTGCGGACTCTGTGAAGAAGCCTGCCCGAAAGAAGCGATCTTCCTCACCGACCGCATCGTTGCAACCGAATTCGAGCGCGCGGATTTCGTTTACGGAAAAGACAAGCTGGTAGAGCCGGTCGACAAGCGCGTCGACGTTTCGATGCGCCAGACGAAAGCCGTTCTCGAATTCAAGCAGCACCCCGAGTTTGCGCACAACAAGACCTGGGACCCGAACAAATCCATTCAATCCAAAAAGGCCCACTAACCCGGCAAGCACCTTTCTATGAGCATAACGCAAATCCTGTTCGCCGTACTGTCGTTCATAGCGATCCTCAGCGGCATTCTTGTGATCTTCAGCAGGAATCCCGTTTACAGCGTTCTCTTTCTCATCGTCACCTTCTTCGCCATCGCAGGCCATTACATCCTGCTGAATGCGCAGTTCCTCGCAGTCGTTCACATCATCGTTTACGCCGGCGCCATCATGGTGCTGTTCCTGTTCGTGATCATGATGCTCAACCTGAACAGGGACACCGAGCCGCACAAGCCCGAATGGATCAAGATCGCCGCGGTGATTGCCGGCGGCATTCTCATGATCACGCTCGTGGCTTCGCTCAAAGGAGCCGACGCGCTGCACATCGCACAGCCCAACCGCACCGACATCGGCCTGGTGAAAAACCTCGGCAAGGTGCTCTTCAACGATTTCCTCGTTCCATTTGAAATTTCCTCCGTGCTGTTCCTCGCCGCTATGGTGGGCTCGGTTATGCTCGGCAAAAAGAACATCAAGTAATGACGACAAACCTCTTGCTCGAGGCAGGCAAATCTGCCATCCAGGTCATCCCGATCAACTGGTACGTGACGCTGAGCGCCGTGCTCTTCGGCATGGGCGTGCTCGGTGTATTGTACCGCCGCAATGCCATCATCATCCTGATGTGCGTGGAGCTTATGCTGAATGCCGTGAACCTGCTGCTCGTCGCCTTCTCCGCTTTTCACAGCGACCCGAACGGACAGGTCTTCGTCTTCTTCATCATGGCCGTTGCCGCTGCGGAAGTCGCCGTGGGCCTCGCCATCCTGATGATGATCTACCGCAACATCAAGTCGACCGATATTGACATTCTCAGCAAACTGAAGAGATAAAAAGGTTGGTTAAGTTGGATGAGTTGGTTCGTTCCAGCTATCCAACCTAACCAACTTCACCAACCAACCACCGAACCAACGAATACCTATGATACAATTAGCCTGGCTGATTCCCCTGCTTCCGCTGATCGGATTCACGATCATCGGCTTCGGAGGAAAAAAACTCTCCAAAAGCCTCGTCACCATTGTCGGTTGCGGCAGCATCCTCGCAGCGTTCCTCCTTTCGCTCGGCGTTTTCTTTAGCCTGCACGGTGAAGCGCACACGGTGAAAGTCATCGACTGGATCGTCACCAAGAACATGCACGTCGACTTCGCTTTCCTGGTCGATCCGCTGTCGTCGCTGTTCCTGCTCATCATCACCGGCATCGGCTTCCTGATCCACGTGTATTCGTCGGGCTACATGCACGATGACGAAAAGTACGATCGCTTCTTCGCGTACCTGAACCTTTTCGTGTTCTTCATGCTGCTGCTCGTGATGGGCAACAACTACGTGCTCATGTTCGTCGGCTGGGAAGGTGTCGGTCTCTGCTCGTACCTGCTCATCGGTTTCTGGTTCAAGAACACCGAATACAACAACGCGGCGAAAAAAGCATTCATCGTCAACCGCATCGGCGACCTCGGCTTCCTGCTGGGCATGATCCTGATCTACCTTACGTTCAACAGCCTCGATTTCGGTAAAGTTTTCGGCAGCGCTACGGCGTCGTTCACCGGCCCGGGCGGCATGGACAAATCGAGCGTGCTCAACCTGATCGGCATTCTTCTTTTCATCGGCGCCTGCGGTAAAAGCGCGCAGATCCCGCTGTACACCTGGCTCCCCGATGCGATGGCCGGCCCGACGCCCGTTTCCGCCCTCATCCACGCGGCTACAATGGTCACCGCCGGTATCTACATGATCGCACGCTCCGGCATTCTCTTCGCGCAGGCGGAAATCGCATCGAACATCGTTGCCATTGTCGGCGTGATCACCGCAGTTTTCGCAGCAACGATCGGCCTCTTCCAGAACGACATCAAAAAAGTGCTCGCATATTCGACCGTGAGCCAGCTCGGCTACATGTTCCTCGGCCTCGGCGTTGGCGCGTACACCGGCGCAGTGTTCCACGTCACGACGCATGCGTTCTTCAAAGCGCTGCTCTTCCTCGGCGCCGGCAGCGTCATCCACGCGATGGGCGGCGAACAGGACATCCGTCGCATGGGCGGCCTCAAGCACAAGCTTCCCATTACGCACCTGACCTTCCTGCTGGCGACGCTGGCGATCTCCGGCATTCCGCCGTTCTCCGGTTTCTTCTCGAAAGATGAAATTCTCGCGCATGCGTACGAGCACAACAAACTCTACTGGATGCTCGGCGTCATCGGCTCGATCATGACGGCGTTCTACATGTTCCGACTGTATTACCTCACCTTCACCGGCGGCTTCCGCGGCACGCACGAGCAGGAACATCACCTGCACGAATCACCGAAGAGCATGACGGTGCCGCTGATGATCCTCGCAGCGCTCTCCGTAGTCGGCGGTTTCATCGGCATCCCGATCGCGCACGGCGCGCACTGGCTGGAGCATTTCCTCGAACCGGTACTCGGCGGCGCAACGTCCCGCATGCACCAGTCGGCAGAAAACTTCCTCAACACGCCGGGCGAGCTGACGCTGATGGGCATCGCAGTAGCTGCCGCTTTTGCCGCGATCTACTTCGCACATTCACTGTATCGCAAGAACAAAGTTCTGCCGCAGGAAACCGAAGCGGAAATGTCGCCCCTGCAGCGCACGATCTATCACAAGTATTACGTCGACGAGTTTTACGACAAAGTGATCCGCAAGCCGCTCGACTGGCTGTCGGATGTCTTCTACAAATTCTTTGAACTGAAAGTGGTGGATGGCATCGTGAACGGGATCGGCAGCGCCGTCAACTGGTGCGGCTCGATGATCCGTTACGTGCAAACCGGCAGCATCGGCTTCTACGTCTTTGCGATGTCGATTGCCGTCGTCATCATCCTGCTTGTAAAACTCATTTAATAACGCCTTGCTGAACTACCTATGATCACTGCTTCCCTTATCGGCCTGCCGCTTGTGTTTGCGCTGCTGCTGCTCTTCACCAAAGGAGACGGCGTGAAACGCATCGCACTGGTCGCTTCCGTGATCGAGCTCGCCGTCGCGCTCGTGGCCTTCTTCTACGTGTACCGCTTCCCCGCGTCGCACGCTGATCAGCTCACCATGAACGCAACGTGGATCAGCTCCATCGGCGTCAACTTTCATATTGCGCTCGACGGCATCAGCATGGTGCTCGTGCTGCTCACCTGCTTCCTCATGCCGCTGATCATCCTCAGCAGCTTCAATCACAAGTACGAGAACCCGTCGATGTTCTACTCGCTGATGCTGTTCATGCAGATGGCGCTCGTCGGTGTGTTCGTCGCGCGTGACGGATTCCTCTTCTACGTGTTCTGGGAACTTGCGCTGATCCCGATCTATTTCATCTGCCTCATCTGGGGCGGCGAGAACCGCGGCCGCATCACGTTCAAATTTTTCGTGTACACGCTCTTCGGCTCGCTGTTCATGCTGGCGTCGCTGATCTATCTCTACCTGAACACGGGCAACGGCACGGGCGTACATTCGTTCGACATCGACGCGCTGTATTTCGCAGGACAGCATCTCAGCGCCACCGCGCAGTCGTGGGTGTTCTGGGGACTGTTCCTCGCCTTCGCGATCAAGATGCCGATCTTCCCCTTCCACACCTGGCAGCCCGACACGTACGTCACCGCTCCCACGCAGGGCACGATGCTGCTTTCCGGCATCATGCTGAAGATGGGAACGTACGGCCTCATCCGCTGGCTGCTGCCGATGGTTCCCGTCGGTTTCAGCCAATGGGCGCCGCTGGCGATCGGTCTTTCCGTCGCGAGTGTCGTTTATGCTTCAGCAATGGCCATCGCGCAGAAAGATTTTAAACGACTCATCGCTTACTCGTCGATCGCGCACGTCGGTCTTATCTCTGCCGGCATCTTCGCGTTCCATCCGCCCGCAGGCGACGGCATCCTGCACACCGAAGGCATTTCCGGCGCCATCGCGCAAATGTTCAGCCACGGCATTACGGTGGTCGGCCTCTTCTTCGTTGCCGATATCATCCTCGGCCGCACCGGTACACGCGAGATGGGCAAGCTCGGCGGCATCCGCAACGTCTCTCCGCAATTCACCACGCTGTTCATGATCATCATGCTCGGTTCGGTGGCGCTTCCGCTGACGAGCGGCTTTGTCGGTGAATTCCTGCTCATCAACAGCCTTTACCAGTACGGCATCTGGACCGCTGCGATCGGCGGCCTCACGATCATTCTCGGTGCGGTGTACATGCTGCGCAGCTTCCAGGCGATCATGCTCGGCGAAACGAAAGGCACGACGTCGAATTTTGCCGCGCTCAACACGAGCGAGATGGCGGTGCTCGTTGTGATTTCCGCGGCGGTGATCTTCTTCGGCGTTTACCCGAAACCGATCCTCGGCATTATCCAGAACGATGTGCAGCAGCTGTTGGAGAACATCAAATTCACAACGCTGACCCAAACCACGTTTTAACCTGAACCAACGCGACACAAACGCGAACCCGATATGAAAGTCATTCTCGTTTTAACAGGACTCGGCATTGTCACGCTTCTGGCGGAAATGTTCAAACTCCGGAAACTGCTTTTCCCGATCGTGATCCTCGGCATGCTCGCGGCTATCGGAACGGCCGCTTCTTACTGGTGGTACGACGACGGAGCGCTCACGCCTTACCTCACCGGCGCGATCGACGGGAACCATCATATTCCTACGGCCGGCTTCGGTATCTCCAGCATGATCGTTTTCGGACCGTCCTCGATCCTCTTTTCGATCGTGATGCTGGTGACGGCGCTGCTGTGGTTCATCATGGCAGGTGGTTTTTTCAAAGAAGAATCCAGCCAGAGCGACCATTACGCGCTCGTGATCTTCTCGCTCACCGGCGCGATCCTGCTGACGTGCTATGCGAACATGGTGATGCTGTTCCTCGGCATCGAAATTCTTTCCATCCCGCTGTACGTTCTTGCGGGAAGCAAAAAAGACAGCCTTGCTTCGAATGAAGCCGCGTTCAAATATTTCCTGCTGGGCGCATTTGCTTCGGCGTTCCTGCTCTTCGGCATTGCGCTCATTTACGGCTGCACCGGCTCATTCGATCTCCGCACGATCGGCAACGTGATCCACAACGGCGTCCAGGCAACGGGACTGCTCTACGGCGGTATCGTGCTCATCCTCGTCGGTCTGCTCTTTAAAGTTTCTGCTGCGCCGTTCCACTTCTGGGCGCCGGACGTTTACCAGGGCTCGCCCACGCCGGTCACTGCGTTCATGTCGACCATTGTGAAAACGGCGGCTATCGTTGCGATCATGCGCCTGTTCGTCGGACCGACCGTATTCGGCACGCTCGACGGCTTTTGGAACCCGCTGGTGGCCGTGCTCGTCGGCCTCACGATCATCGTCGGCAACCTTTCCGCGGTCGTACAGACAAGCGTCAAGCGCATGCTCGCTTACTCCAGCATTTCACACGCCGGCTTCCTGCTCATGGCGATCGTTGCGTTCAGCAGCGCCATGGCGATGAAGGCGAACATTACACCGAAAGTATTGCTCTATTACACCGCAGCGTATTCGATCGCATCACTCACAGCCTTCACCGTGCTGCTGAGCGTGATGAAACAAACCGGCGGCGATGCAGTCGACAGCTTCAACGGTCTTGCGAAAAAGAACCCGCTGCTCGCCGTGACGATGACGGTAGCGCTCCTGTCGCTTGCAGGCATTCCGCCGACAGCCGGTTTCTTCGCGAAATACTACGTGCTGACCGCAGCGTTCACCACCGGCCATTATTCGGTAGCGATCATCGGTATTCTCGGCTCGCTGATCGGCGTTTACTACTACTTCCGAATCGTCATCGCGATGTTCTTCAAATCGCCCGACACGCAGGAAGTCACCGCAGAATCTTCGCACCAGGGACTGCTGTTCATCACGGCTGTGCTCACGCTGGTGCTCGGCCTGCTGCCCGACCTGCTGCTGAACCTCGGCAGCCTGCCCACTACAGCGGCGAATTGATTTTTTAAACGACAAAAAGCAAATCCCAGATTCCGGAACATTGGAATTTGGGATTTGTTTTTTCCTGTCGTTCAAAACAAGTCGGGAAAACGGCATCAACATTCATAACGGTTCCGACTTCGCCCGAATAAACCGGGAAGGTTTTATCTCTTAACAGAATCGGATTTGTTTTTCCATCTTTGATCTTTACGCCTCCTCATGCTGAAAAAAAGCAGTCTTTCTCTCTGGATCTTCATCTGCCTCATCCTGGGCGTGCTCGCCGGTTATCTCACGTGGCGACACATCTACGGCGGCGTCGACATGGAGCACGCGAGCCCGATCATGAAAACGGCGATGGCCGCGGGCGCGAAAAAAGCGGCTTCGTGGTTCCAGCTTTTCAGTGATATTTTCCTGCGGCTGATCAAAGTGATCGTGGCGCCGCTGGTGTTCTCGCTGCTGATGGTCGGCCTGGCGAAAGTCGGCTCCTTCGGCTCGATGGGGCGCATCGGATTGAAGACGATTTTGTATTTCACCTTCGCCACGCTGCTTTCGCTTTCCCTTGGGCTCATCCTCGTCAACATCTTCAAGCCGGGCGCTGATCTCGTCATCTCGCACACGGCAATGGCACCGGTGAAACCGAAACCGTTTGTCGCGAGCGAATTCATCAAGCACATTTTTCCCGAGAACATCATCGACGCGATGGCGCACAACGACATCCTGCCGATCATCGTGTTCGTGATGCTGTTTGCTGCGGCAACAGCGGCGCTCGGTGAAAAAGGAAAGATCGTTATTCAGTTCTTCGATTCGGTGGCGCACATCATGCTGAAAGTAACGGGCTACATCATGCTGCTTGCGCCGCTGGCGGTTTTCGGCGCGGTGGCGAACGTCGTAACGGTAAACGGCCTGGCGGTGCTGGGCGGCTACGTGAATTTCATTGCGTGCTTCTTCGGCGGATTGCTCCTATTCATCTTTGTGGTGCTGCTGCTGATCTGCTCGGTGATGCGCATCAATTATTTCCACCTGCTGAAGCTCATCGCGCAACCGATGTCGATCGCCTTCGGAACGGCCAGCTCGGAAGCCGCGATGCCGAAAACAATCAACGCGCTCGAACGTTTCGGCTGCCCCGACCGCATCATCGGTTTCGTATTGCCGCTCGGTTATTCGTTCAACCTCGACGGCTCGATCATGTACATGACGTTCGCCACGGTTTCCATCGCGCAGGCCTGCCACATCGATCTCACGATCGGCCAGCAGCTGACGATGATGCTGATGCTGCTCGTCTCCAGCAAAGGCGTGGCCGGCGTTCCGCGCGCATCGCTGGTAGTAATTGCCGCCATGCTCGATTCGTTCCACATTCCCGCAGAAGGATTAGCCGCCATCATGGCCGTCGACTGGCTGCTCGACATGGGAAGATCGGCGACGAACGTAGTAGGCAACGCCGTGGCAACCGCAGTCGTCAGCAAATGGGAAGGAGAACTGCGCCCCGCAGAGCATCCGCACATTGAACATTGAACATTCATCAATTCTTTTCCTGAGCACCCTCA
>CAMLEF010000078.1 GCA_946478675.1 uncultured Flavobacteriales bacterium
AGGAAAAGAAATGTTCCCGTTCGTGGACAAAGACGGCAACCTGTATTTCTCTTCCGACGGTCAGCTCGGTCTCGGCGGTCTTGACGTGTTTTATGCAGCGAACGATTCCAAAGGAGGTTTCGCGAAACCGCTGAACATCGGCGCGCCGGTGAATTCTTCTGCAGATGATTTTGCGCTTACGCTGGACGCTTCCGGCACGGGCGGTTACCTCAGCAGCAACCGCGCCGGCGGAAAAGGCGACGATGACCTTTACGCCGTGAAAGTGAAATGTCCGTTCAAGACGACATACTTCGTAAAAGGCAGCGCGAAAGACAAAGCAACCGGTGCTCCGCTCGCTGCTGCGAAAATCTCTCTGAAAGATGTCGACGGAAACGACGCGGGAACAGCGACGACCGATGAAAGCGGTGCTTACCAGTTTGAAGTTGATCCTTCCAAGACGTATGCACTCGGCGGATCGAAAGAAAAATATTTCGACGGCAACGCTGCGTTCAATACGAATGCGCTCGGCGAGCAAACGGAAATGAACGTGGATGTTGCGCTGGAAAAAGATCCGGGATTGTCGCTCTTCGTTCTCGCGAAAGAAAAAGAAACGATGCAGGCGGTGACCGACGTGAAGATCCGCATCACGAACAACCTCACCGGCAAAACCGACAGCATCCTTTCTTCAACAGGCGATTTCCGTCTGCCGATCATCGGCAAATCCATCGGAGAGCGCGTGAGCTACAACATCGCATTCGAGAAACAAGGTTATCTCGCGAAGACGATCACGTACAATGCGGCGATCGAAAAAGAAGGTGAGATCCGCGTGGAAGAAACGATGGATAAAATTTCCGTCGGTCTCGACCTCGCAAAGATCATCGACATCAAGCCGATCTATTTCGATCTCGGCAAATCCACGATTCGCCCGGACGCCGCAGTCGAGCTGGACAAGATCGTGAAGGTGATGAATGAAAACCCAACGATGGTGGTCGAGCTCGGTTCGCATACCGATTGCCGCGGCACTGCAGCATCGAACATGGCGCTGTCGGACCGTCGTGCAAAAGCGTCTGCGGAATACATCAGGAAGCGCATCACGAATCCCGAACGTATTTACGGCAAAGGTTACGGTGAGAGCCAGCTGGCGAACGGCTGTGCCTGCGAAGGTGCGGTGAAGTCGAGCTGCCCGGAAGAGGAGCACGCCAAAAATCGCCGCACGGAATTCCGCATCATTAAAATGTAAATATCACGGGCGCTGTTCCCCAATCGACGGCGTCCGTGGCGTTTTCTCCCCAGGTATCCTGGATTTCTGCACAACCCGCGTTTTTGTCCGGGTTTTGTCCGGCCTGCAAACTGGCGAAAAGAGGCGTGCCGGGGTAACTTTGTTTATGCTGTTTCTGTAAAAGAAACGCAGAAGAGACTACAGGACCCAATCCAGTCAATTCATGAAAACCTTTCGTTACCACCGACGCGGAAAACGCTTCGCAGGATTTGCTGCGGAAGGTTTTACTTATCAAAAAGGAAACAGGACTCAACGATACATTATATGCCGGGCGGGCAAGGAATGATAGTCGTGTAGCCGGTGACTAACCCCGCCGGTACACATGGACTCTTCCTATATGCAAAAGCAATCTGTTCATTCAGGTTGCTTTTGTGGCTTTCGGGCGGTGATGAACTGCATTTGACACTTGCCCGACAAAACCTACTTTTACCGCAAACCAAACTACTCTCTCAATGGGTTTCCTTAAAGAATTCAAAGAGTTTGCGCTTCGTGGCAATCTCGTCGATATGGCCGTGGCGGTAATCGTTGCCGGCGGTTTCCAGAAAGTCGTCAGTTCCTTTATTGACGGGATCTGCATGCCTCCGCTGGGCAAGCTGATGGGCAACATGAACTTCAGCGAGCTGTACATCAGCCTGAGCTCAAAAGTGACGGCGGCGCAGCAATTCAACGGCGGTAATCTTTCGCTGGAGGAAGCGAAGAAGCTGGGCCCGGTGATGGCGTACGGAAATTTCATCACCAACCTGATCGACTTTATCCTCGTTGCTTTCGTCGTGTTCATGTTTATCAAAATGATGAACCGGCTGCACCACAAAGACAAAAAAGAGCCGGAAGTGAAAGAGCCTTCGAAAGAAGAACAGCTGCTCACGGAGATCCGCGATCTTTTAAAGAATAAATAAGTCGCCCGTCCGGTATTCCCTGCCGCTCATCGAATAGTAACGCACCGGCTTGCAGAAGCGGGATACTTTTGACTCATCAAAGAGCTTATGAAAGCGATGAGCATGATGATTCCTTATGCAGGTTCTATAGCCCGTTTGCGCAGGGACGGTATCGTGGAAGTACGGATCGCAGACGAGCATGTGTGCACGGTGGAACAGGCGAAAGAGGCGGCAAAGGTGTTTGCAGAGTTAGGTGAAGGACGGCCTGTTCCCGTGTTGCGCATTTTCGGAAAACATACCGCGATGGAAGAAGGCGTGCGAGAATTCATGGCGGGCGAAGCGTTTCAAAAGTACATCCTCGCCGACGCGATCGTCATTCGCTCACTCGCGCAGCGCATCATCCTCAATTTTTATCTCAAGACCAATCGCCCGCGCAAACCCACGCGCGTGTTTACAAGCCAGGCAGAAGCCGAAGACTGGCTCCGCACTTTCATTCCCTGTCTGAACTGACGAGGTTTCAGAGTAGAAGTCCGAGGCGCCCCCGCTTCGGATTTCGCGTTTTTGTGCGATGAAAGTTTTTGCCACTAAGGCACGAAGACACTAAGTTTTTCCTGTGAAAAGCCTTCTTTGAGCCTTTGTGTCTTTGTGGCCCTTTTTTAGAAAATTCCTGCCTTCCCTGTTTGAACTGACGAGATTTCAGAGTAGACGCCCCGCTTCGGATTTCGCGTTTTTGTGCGATGGAAGTTTTTGCCACTAAGGCACTAAGTCACGAAGTTTTTCCTGTGAAAAGTATTCTTTGTGCCTTTGTGTCTTTGTGTCCTGTTTTTAGCAGCGCAGTTTTTTGCAAGCAATCCCACGCTTGTTCGAGCGGAGTCGAGAACCTTTCTCATTATAACGCAACAGGTTCTCGACTCTGCTCGAACAAGCATGAGCAACGAGCGACGGTCATGTGGAAGTTTGAGCATTAAGCCCCGAACTTTTACCTTTACCCAAAACCAATTCACATGGAGGAAGACAACAGCCAGCAGATGAACATCGAACTGAACGACGACATTGCCGCCGGTATCTATTCGAATTTTGCCATCATCACACATTCCAATTCCGAGTTCATTCTCGATTTTATCCAGGTCATGCCCGGCGTTCCCAAAGCGCGCGTGCGTTCCCGCATCATCCTGAACCCGCAACACGCAAAACGGCTGATGAAAGCGCTGAAGGAAAACGTCACCCGCTTCGAAAGCGCGAACGGCGTGATCAACGACAGCGAATTCCCCACGGCGTACCCGCTCAATTTCGGCGGACCGAAAGGGCAGGCATAAGTTATCGCAATGAAGTTTTCTGCAGCGTTACTGCTGTTACTTCTTTTCCTGGGCTCGTGTACATTCGAAAAACGATTGTACCGCCCGGGATTTTATTTTGAAAAGCAACACGATCACGCGTTGACGGAACGGCCCGCGGCGCCGGGGAAAGCGATGACTGTGTGCGCAGAAACATTAACACGGCCCGCAATTTCCGAACCTGTTGTTGTTGCAAGCGTAAACGAAGAAGAGCCGGCGACAGTTATTGCTGCAACGGAAATTCCGCCGCATTCTCATACGTTTGCGAATGAAACGCTGCCGCAGGATACCGCGCACATAAATAAAAAGAAGCACGCTGAAACACGCACGCCAAAAACGAAGTTTCCTTTTTCATGGCTGTTTGCAATTGTCGGTGCGATTGCGTTGACCATCGGCTTTCATTATCCGAAAACAAGAAATGCCACGTGGATTGCCGCTGCAATACTGGCGTTGACCGGAATTTCCATCGGCGCGGATAACCCGAATAACGCCGATCGGAGCTCCAACCGGATCGGTATCGTAGCCTGCGTTTTGCTTTTGGTGGCGGTGCTGCTCGCTACGTTGGTGGTCTTATTGCTGGCGTAATTTTTCCAACGCCGCGGTTGCTTTTTCAAAACCGAACGCTGCTTTTCTTTCTTCGAAAAGTTTTTTCACCAGCTCATTTCCCGGGTTGCCGATGCTGCCCGTATGCGTATGCGCGAGCGCGGCGGGACGACGGAACATTCCTGCTTCGATTGCAAGTCCAACCTGCTTGTAGGCATCGCGGAACGGAACGCCTTGCTGCACGAGCGCATTCACAGCATCGACCGTAAACAACGCATCATACATTTCTCCTTCGAGAATCTGTTCGCGCACCTGGATCTGCTCCAGCATGCGCAGCGTCATCGTCATGCACGATTGCAGCGTTTCGAATGCGGGGAAAAGAATTTCTTTCGTGAGCTGTAAGTCGCGGTGATAACCGGACGGCAGGTTGCCCAGCAGCAATGCTAATTCGTTCGGCACCGACTGCAGCCGGTTGCATTTCGCGCGAATGAGTTCCCACACATCGGGATTTTTTTTGTGCGGCATGATGCTGCTGCCCGTCGTCAATTCCGTCGGGAAAGAAATGAAATCGAAATGCTGGTTCATGAATAGCGTCGCGTCCATCGCCAGCTTTGCGAGTGAGGAACCGACAGCTGCAATTGCTGCGGCCGCTGCTTTCTCCGTTTTGCCGCGCGTGAGCTGTGCGTAAACGGAATTCACGTTCATCGCGGAAAATCCCAGCAGCTCCGTCGTCCGCTCGCGATTGATGGGGAACGACGAGCCGTAACCTGCTGCAGAGCCCAGCGGATTTTTATCGGCCATGCGATACGCTGCGAGCAATAATTCGATGTCGTCGCTGAGGCTTTCTGCAAAAGCGCCGAACCAAAGCCCGAAGCTCGACGGCATCGCAAGTTGCAAATGCGTGTAACCCGGCAACAACGTATTCGCATACGCTGCCGAAAGCTCCTGCAGCCGTTCGAAGAGCTGCGTCATTTGCTTCGTCGTCTGCTGCAGCTGATCTCGGATAAACAGCTTGATGTCGAGCAGCGACTGATCGTTGCGCGAACGGGCGGTGTGAATTTTTTTTCCGGTCGCGCCGAGCTTTTCCGTGAGCAACAATTCCACCTGCGAATGCACATCTTCTGCCGGCGCAACAATCCGGAAGCTGCCGTTTTCGATCGACGTAAGAATTTCGTTCAGCGCTTCGTGCAGCTGTTGCTGTTCTTCCTGCGTGATCAATCCGCATTCGGAAAGCATCTTCGCGTGCGCCATCGAACCGAGCACGTCGAAAGAAGCAAGCCGGAGATCGAAGTCGCGATCGTTGCCGACAGTAAAAGCTTCAACCTGCGGATCGGCAGCAATTTCTTTTTTCCAGGTGGTCATGTTCAGGCGGAATAAATTTCGTTCAGTTCTTTTCCGTACGCTTCGATCAGCCGGATGTAGCCGTCGACGCCTTCGGTTATTTCATTCAGGCCGATGTATTCGTCGGCAGTATGTGATCGCGCGGAATCGCCCGGACCGAATTTCACCGAAGGCACAGGAATGAGCGCCTGGTCGGAAAGCGTCGGGGAGCCGTAGCAGTCGATCCCGCAGGCGTTCGCCGCTTTCACCAGCGGATGATCATTCGGAATGCCCGAAGGATTCAGTCGCGGCGAATGCGGCACCACTTCACACGAAACATTTTCGCGGATGATCGACAACACTTCATCGTGCGAATACGCATCCGTGACACGCACGTCGACCGTGAATTTGCAAAGCGCCGGAACGACGTTGTGCTGCGTGCCGGCCTCGATGATGGTGACGCTCATTTTCATTTCACCGAGCCACTGCGATTTTTTCGGGAAGCGATACGTGCGGAACCACTCGATGTCTTTCATCGCTTTGTAAATCGCGTTTTCGCCTTCTTCGCGCGCGGCATGACCGGCTTTCCCGTACGCTACGCAATCGAGTACGAGCAATCCTTTTTCCGCCACCGCCATTTTCATTAGCGTCGGTTCGCCGACAATCGCCGCGTCGATTTTCCCGAGATACGGTAATACCGAAACGATCCCGCCTTCACCGGAAATTTCTTCTTCCGCCGTTAATGCGATCGCGATGTTGAACGGCAAATGTTCCTTGTCGTGAAAATGCAGGAAGGCGCCGACAAGCGAGCACAGCGCACCGCCCGCATCGTTGCTGCCGAGACCGTACAGCTTGCCGTCTTCGACAACCGGCGTGAACGGGTCTTTGGTCCAGCCTGCGTTCGGCTTCACCGTGTCGCAATGCGAATTCAGCAGCAGCGTCGGCTTTGACGGCTGGATGTGTCGCCCGTACGCCCAGGTGTTGTTGCCGGACGTATTCGTTGCGATGCCGTGCTCCGCGAAAAATTCCCGCAGCAACGTGGCGACAGCTTTTTCATCGCGGCTGAACGAAGGCGTTGCGATCATCTTCTTCAGCAGCTCCGTGACGGTAGTGGCGTGTGTGGTCATGGCTCGAGCGTGGTGCAATAGTTTGTTTCTTTCAAAAGTTCCGGCAGTCGTTCCGCATGGCCGATCACCACGCGCGATACGCCGGAGGTTCGCGCCATAAAACCGGCGGTCAGTTTCGGCAGCATGCCTTTGTGGATTGTGCCGTCGTTTTTCAGCGAAGAAAAAAGCGCGCGGTCCATCGTTGCGATGAAACTGTCGTCTGCGGCAACGTCTTTCAGCACGCCGCTTTTTTCAAAACAGTAAATGAGCTGCACGTCGGTTTCCTGTGCGAGTGAAGCGGCGATCACGGCAGCCATCGTGTCGGCATTCGTATTGAGCAGTTGTCCGTTTCCGTCATGCGTAATGGGTGCGATGACCGGCGTTAATTGCGCTTCCAGCAATCCGAGCAGGAGCGCGGCATTCACCGTTTCTGCTGCAGGATCGCCGACGAATCCGAAATCGATTTCGCCTTCGCGTTTTTTTGCAGTGATGACATTGCCGTCTGCTCCGCACAAACCGATCGCGGTGCACCCGTGACTGTTCAATGATGCGACGATCGTTTTGTTGATCCAACCCGCGTACGTCATCACAGCGACTTTCAATGTTTCACCGTCAGTCACGCGGCGACCTTCGATCATCGTGGTGGAAATGCCGAGCCGTGAAGAAAGTTCCGTCGCGAGCTTTCCGCCGCCGTGCACGAGAATTTTCTTCCCAGGAAACCCGCTGAGCTGGTCCAGGAAACGTGCGAGATTTTTTTCATCGTCGATCACGTTTCCGCCGATCTTGATTACGCTGATCATGCCTGTGCCGTTGCTAAAGTGGAAGTGGTGACGGATTTGTAGTTGCTTTCGAGCAGGTTCTTCAACACGGCTTGTGCTGCGAAAACGCGATTGCCCGCCTGCTGAACAACGATCGAAGAATCGCTTTCGAGAATGTTGGCCGGCAATTCCACGTCGCGGCGCACCGGGAGACAATGCATCACTTTCGCGTCGTTCGTCACTTTCAATTTGTCGTGCGTGAGCAGCCAGTCGTTGCCGCCGGTGTAGAGCTTGCCGTAATCTTTCCAGCTCGCCCAGCTTTTGACGTAAACGAAATCCGCACCTTGCAGCGCTTCCTCCTGGCTGTTGATCACTTTCGCTTCCGAAGTGAATTCGGGATTCAGCTCCATGCCTTCCGGGCAGGCGACGACAAATTCCGCGTCGTAGAATTTCATCCATTCTGCAAATGAATTCGCGACGGCCTGCGGAACGGGCTTCACGTGCGGCGCCCAGGTCAGCACCACTTTCGGCCGCGCGCGTTTCTTCAGCGTTTCGATCGTTACAAGATCAGCCAGGCTTTGCAGCGGATGACGCGTCGACGATTCGAGGCTGATGAACGGCTTGTTGCAGTAACGCATCCATTGGATGATGACGTGCTCGCTGTCGTCTTTATCGCGATCAGCAAGCGAAGGAAACGAACGCACACCGACGACGTCGCAATATTCGCCGAGCACGGCAGCAGCTTCCCGGATGTGTTCGACCGTCGTCGTGTTCATCGGCGAATCGCTGAACTCGAGCGCCCATCCTTCTGTTGTGGCATTCACGGAAAGAATATTCATGCCGAGCAGCTGTGCGGCTTTCTGCGTGCTCAGGCGCGTGCGCAGGCTGGGATTCATGAAGACGAGCCCCAGCGTTTTATTTTTTCCCAGCGAAGCAAACGCCTGCGGATCTTTTTTCAATTGGATCGCTTCTTCAACCAGCGAAGCGACGTTCGGCACATCAAAGGCACAAGTGAAATGTTTCATAACTAAACGGCTGTTGCCGGCTCCTTTTTTAAAATAGTGGAAAATGCCCGCACGAATTGTTCGGCCTGTTGCAGCGTGATGCCCAGCGGAGGGAGCAGGCGCAGCGTCTTTTTGCAGGAAGACGAGCCGGTGAAAATATGATGTTGCGTGAGCAGCGCGGTGCGGACAGGCGCGCAGGGCATTTCAAGCTCCACGCCGATCATGAGGCCGCGGCCGCGCACTTCTTTTACGCCATTCATGCCGCTCAGCTGCGCGATGAGGTAGTGCCCGATCTGCCGCGCATTCGTCATCAGCGATTCGGTTTCGAGCACGTCGATCACAGCCAGCGTCGCGGTGCAGGCGAGATAACTTCCGCCGAACGTTGTGCCGAGCAATCCGTGACGCGCTTTGAATTCCGTGCTGATGAGCAGCGCACCGACAGGAAAACCATTGCCGATTCCTTTCGCCATCGTGATCAGCGAAGGACGAATGCCGCTCTGCTGGTGCGCGAAATAATCACCGGTGCGACCACAGCCGCTTTGCACTTCATCGAGAATGAGCACGGCGCCGGTTTGTTTGCAGCGTTCCTGCAGCAGCTGCAGAAATTCATCCGACGGTTCCATGATGCCCGCTACGCCTTGAATACCTTCGATGATCACCGCGCAGGTTTCTTCATCGATGGTTCTCACTGCAGCTTCCGCATCGTTCATCGCGATGAAAGTAATCTCATGCTGCTGGTTCAGCGGCGCCTGGATGGAAACGTCGTTCGTAGCAGCAACAGCGCTCGAAGTTCGTCCGTGAAACGAACCGGTGAACGCGACGATCTTTTTTCTTCCGTTATGAAACGACGCCAGCTTCAGCGCATTCTCGTTGGCTTCCGCACCGGAATTGCAAAGGAAGAGGCTGTAGTCTTCGTAGCCGCTGATCTTCCCCATGCGCTCCGCCAGTTCTTCCTGCTGCGGATTCTGCACGGCATTGGAATAAAAAGCAAGACGCTCGAGCTGCTGCTTCAGCGCGTCGGTGAAGTGCGGATGCGAATGCCCGATGGAGATCACTGCATGTCCGCCGTAGAGATCGAGGTAGTCGATGCCGTCAGCGCCGGTGACGATAGCGCCCGATGCGCGCACGGGTTGAACAGGAAGAAGCGGGTAGACGTCGAATGGTTTCATCGTTCGGTTGAGTTGTGTTTTTAATAAGCGGAAGGTTTCAGTCGGAGGCCGGTCGTTTCTTCCAGCCCGAACATGAGGTTCATGTTTTGCAGCGCCTGCCCGGATGCGCCTTTCAGGAGATTGTCGATCACCGACGTGATGACGATGCGTCCTTTCAGCACTTCCACATGCAGCAGGCATTTGTTCGTGTTGACGACTTGCTTCACATCGGGTGCGTTCGCTGTGACGTGAACGAACGGATGCGTGTGATAATAATCAGCATAGCGCTTCACCGCTTCTTCCGTCGTCAGCGAAGTTTTCGTGTACAGCACGGCGTGAATACCGCGTGTGAAAGCGCCGCGCGATGGAACGAAGCAGATGTCGTGATCGAAAGGCTGCAACGCATTCACGTTTTGGCCGATCTCGGCGAGATGCTGGTGCTCCAGCGTTTTGTAAGCGGAATGGTTGCCGTAGCGCCAGGTGAAATGCGACGTTTTGCTCAGCGATTGTCCCGCGCCGGTAGAGCCTGTTGCGGCCGTCACATGCACATCGTCTTGTAACAATTGCTGTGACGCCAGCGGGAGCAAGGCCAGCTGAATGGCTGTTGCAAAACATCCCGGGTTGGCGATCGCATTCGCATTCGAAATTTTTTCGCGCTGCATTTCCGGCAAGCCGTACACGAACCCATTTCCGTTTTGCTGCAAACGAAAATCCTGGCTGAGGTCGATAACCTTCGTGCCGGCGGCGAGCGGATTGTCGTTCAGCCATTGCTTCGATTCGCCGTGGCCGAGGCAAAGGAAAATCACATCCGCCTGTTTCACGTCACCGGAAAATTCCAGCGTTGTTTCGCCGGCAAGATCGCTGTGAATGTCGGCGACCGGTTTTCCCGAATGACTTCTGCTCAGCACGAAGCTGATTTCCACGGCAGGATGCAGCAGCAGCAAACGCAGCAGTTCTCCTCCTGTATAGCCGGCGCCGCCGACAATTCCCGCTTTTATTTTCTGGGTCATGCTTCTGCTGCTTCTTTCAGTTGGATGTGATGCAGGCGATGCCAGGTCTTCACCTGGTTGCCGAAAATTTTGGTGAAGCCTTTCACGTCGTCACCCGACCAGCCGTTGTTCATCTCGCCGTAAGCGCCTTCCTGCGCCGCCATGAGATCGTAGTTCGACTGGATGCCGTCGATGGAAAAACGATACGGGTGCAGCGTGAGGAATACTTCGCCCGTGACGTATTGCTGCGTGCCGGCAAAGAACGCTTCGAAGTCGCGCATCACCGGCTCGAAATATTGTCCTTCGTGCAGCCAGTTGCCGTACCACGTCGCGAGCTGGTCTTTCCACGACAGCTGCCACTTCGAAAGCACGTGTTTCTCCAGCGCATGATGCGATTTGATGATGAGCACCGGGGCCGCCGCTTCGAAGCCGACGCGTCCTTTGATGCCGATGATCGTATCGCCCACGTGAATGTCGCGCCCGATGCCGAACGGCGCAGCGATCGCTTCCACTGCGCGTATCGCATCGACAGGATGCTTGAACAATTCGCCGTTCACCGAATAGAGCTCGCCTTTTTTGAAACCGAGCGTCAACTTTTCCGGCGACGTTTTCGAAACTTTTGTCGGGTACGCTTCTTCGGGCAAGGGCAGGTGTGAGCTCAGCGTTTCACTGCCGCCGACCGACGTTCCCCAAAGACCTTTGTTGATCGAATATTTCGCTTTTGTGAAATCCATCACGACGCCGTTTTTCGCGAGATAATCGATCTCCTCCTGCCGCGACAAACGCAGCTCGCGGATCGGCGTGATGATCTGCACGCGCGGAACAAGAATGTCGAGCAACATGTCGAAACGCACCTGGTCGTTACCGGCGCCCGTGCTGCCATGCGCGATCGTCGTGATGCCGGTATGCTGCGCGTGTTCCGCGAGCAACACCGCCTGCGTGACACGCTCGGCGCTGACGGAAAGCGGGTAGCTGCCGTTCTTTAGCACGTTTCCGAAGACGAGATTTTTAATGCAGGCTTCGTAAAAACGTTTCGAGCCGTCGATCACGGTAAACGATCGCACGCCCAACGCCAGCGCGCGCGACTCGATGGTGTAAAGATCTTCTCTCGAAAATCCGCCGGTGTCGATGGTCACGGCGTGCACGTCGAAATGTTTTTCCTGCTTCAGCCATACTGCGCAAAAGCTGGTGTCGAGTCCGCCGCTGAAGGCGAGAAGGATGGAAGGCTTACCCATGATCAGAAAAGATTAAAGAGTGAAATTTTTGTTTTGCGGAGCGAGCCCAGCAGCGAATGTTGCTTGAAGCGCATCCATCGTTCATACAGTTTCGACTTGCGCCGGAAGTTTTCTTTCGGATGCTCTTCGTCCTGGTTCTTTTTCTCCGCAGGATCGTAGAGCATCGCGGTACACAGGCAATTTTTGCGTTGCTTGCTCACGAGGATCTCGTAGTTGATGCAGCTTTTACAGCCGTTCCAGAACGCATCGTCATCGGTGAGCTCCGAGTACGTTACCGGTTCGTAGCCCAGCTCCGAGTTGATCTTCATCACGGCGAGCCCAGTGGTCAATCCGAAAATTTTCGCTTCGGGATATTTCTTCCGCGAGAGCTGAAAAATTTCCTGCTTGATGCGCCGCGCTAATCCGCCCTTGCGAAAGTTCGGCGAAACGATGAGGCCCGAATTCGCGACGTACTGCCCGTGGCCCCAGGTTTCGATGTAACAAAAGCCCGCCCACTCACCCTGCGGTGAAAGTGCGATCACGGCTTTGCCTTCCTGCATTTTTTGCGCAACATACTCCGGCGATCGTTTGGCAATCCCCGTGCCGCGCGCTTTGGCGGAAGCTTCCATTTCGTCGCAGATGAGCTGCGCGTAAGCAGCATGCGTAGCATTGGCTACCATGACCTGCACATCGCTGTTTTCCATGCGGAATACAGTTTTATGCCCCGGACAGATGACGACCGGAGGAGGTAAAACAATTCGTCAGCGCTTCCGTGGGAGGAAACTACAGACGTGAAAACAATAAGAAAGTTGATTGGAGCCGGCTGATCCGGCGATGGAGAGGAAAATCAAATCCTGCTCCTGAACATCCTTCGTGGGAAGGACGGAGCAACGTTCGTCAGTACAACATAGCGGAGATAGTTCGGAAGAACCATCGGCTGAACAGCCCGGAGCGCCATGTGATGGAGGTGTTTCATTTCACCCGAGAGATAGGTAGTTGAACGTGTAGAATTGAACGGCGCAAATATTTCCATAAAAAAATGAGATATGCAACATGCAGGTAAAAAAATACACAAATCGGAATCCTCGATTGACTCCCGCGCACGTAAAGCCAAAAATTATGCCTGTGAAAAAATCGTCTTTTCCCCTGTGAGGAGAACTTGCCGCAGTGAGAAGTGGGGAGGGAGTTGTGGAGAATCTTCCCGGAAATTACTCAGTCGCGCGGCGGTTGAAGATGATGTAACCGAAGTTGAAGAGCACGCTCACGGGATATTGTTTCGCGCTGTAATAGTTTACGCTCAGGCTCACCGGTCCGAGCGGTGAATGCCAGACGAGCGCCGACATCGCGATGTACGAGAGCGCTGAAATGCTCAGCGGCGCTGCGAAGGCTGCACGATGATCCGGCGTTTCGATGAGCTGCTGGTAAGGCATGAAGACGTAACCTTCGTTGCGCCACTCGATCGTTTTCAGCAACAGGAAAATGCTTTTCAATCCGGCGCCCGCAAACTGGTACGCGTGCAGCTCGGGAATGAAATACGTCTGGCTTTCCGGTGTCGGTTTGAACGAAGGCGCGCTGAGCAACGTCGAGAGATAGTTGTTCATGAACGGCTGCGTCGAATACGCGACCTCGCCGAAGAAACCGAGACGCCAGCGACCGCGTTCTTTGAAATACGTGTCATACGTCAGGCGGAACTGCATCCAGTTGTGAATCTCGCGGAAGGCTTGTTGATCAGGCGCGGTGTTGCCCGGCTTGTAAAATTCTTCGGCCTGCATGAAACGCGCGCGCAAAGCGAAATACGTTCCCGACGAAGCAAATTGTTTCCGGTTCAGCGTGCTGCGCTCGTACAGCAAATGCGTCGTCAGCATGCTGAAGTCGGTGCGGTCCGTCGTGTCGGCAGAAGTGAATTGATCCGTCTGGTAATACAGGTCGCGGATGAAGCCGCCGCCGGAGCCGAGAATGAGCCGTCCTTTGTTGCGCACCGGCACACCGATGTCGATCTCGCCGAAACGATCGATCTGGATCAGGTACGGCGGTCGCGTGTCGACGAAATAAACCGGCGTGCTGCGGTAATAATCGAAACGGTTCCAGGTGAAGATCGGTTCGATGAACACCGGCAGCCTGATGGGGAAATCGATGCGTGCCCGAAGCTGTGCGCTGCTGTAGAGCTTTCCGAAATACAGGTTGCCTTGTAATGCAACCGACGGGTTGCCGAGAATATTGTACTGCAGCCCGATGAAGCCCATGCTGATCGGGCGGTTGGAAAATGTTCCGCCGAATTGCGTCGAGACGTTTTTCTCCTTTCGTATCGTCAGCTTCAAATCGTAATAGCCGGTCGATTTGTTGTAACGCGCTTCGGGAAAAATACTTTTGATCTTGTCGTCCGACGCGAGCCGGAAATAACCGGGCTTCAGCGTTTCGATCGGCACGTAACGTTCGCGGTGACGCAGCAGCTTGCTCACGTAAGCGACTTGTCCCTTTTTCATTCCCGGCCCTTCGATCTCGATGTTGTCGAATACGACACGCGGCTGTTTCGCTTTGAAGGCGGCGCGTTTGGCAGCGAGCTCTTCCGGGGTGCTGCGGCGGTGAACGGAAAGCTTGATCGTTTCCATCTGGCGCATCGCTGCAACGTAACCGCTGTCGATGACGCGCTGCGGGTTTTCAAAATCGAAAAGGCCGATCCAGTCCGCGTTCGGTTCAACGACGACGCCGTTCTCGCATTTCGGATCGAAGTCGGATTTGCTCGTGAGCATCGCGCGGATCTGCGACATGAGGTTGTCTTCGTCCGGATCGGGGAATGCGCTGGCCACGTTGCTGCCGATGATGAAGTCCGGGAAGAAATCGTTGTACATCACGTTCGACGGGAAGTTGTTGTACAATCCGCCGTCGAACATGAGCTTGCCGTTCACGCGGATCGGCCGCAGGTAAAACGGGTACGACATCGAAGCGCGCACCGATTCGCCGAGATCGCCGTCTTTGAAAACAACCGACTGTTTCGAAGCGACGTCGGAAGCGACGCAGCGGAACGGAATGAAGAGGCTGTCGAAATTATAATTCGCTGCTGCCGCTGCTGCTGCTGTGCGTTCCATCAATGCAAAGTCGATCTGCACCGGTGAGATGAGGTTCGTCGGCAGGCTGGTCGTCAGCGTCGTGTCGAGCGAAAGCTTGAAGGTGATTG
>CAMLEF010000079.1 GCA_946478675.1 uncultured Flavobacteriales bacterium
CTGGTCAGCGGTTTCGACGGCCTGATCATGCAATACAAAAGCTGGCTGCATTTACTGGCGAATGATCCGGCGCACGAGCTGAACTATTCGCTGATGACGCTCACGCAACGCTGGTTCCATTTTACTGCACCCGACAGCGTTTATCTCATTCCGGGAGTTTTGCTGCTGTTGCTGCCGCTCGTGCGACGAAGCGAATGGAAGCATTTTAATTTCCGTCTCGTTTACCTCGCGTCGATGCTGGTGTGGGTCGTCATCTTCAATCACAAAGCGGAATCCCCGACGTTCGTGGTAGCGACCTGCGGCGTGGCGCTGTGGGGAATTTCAGAAGCGAAATCGTGGAAACAAACGGCCCTGCTCTGGTTCGTTTTTCTGTTCACGAGCTTGTCGGCGACGGATCTTTTTCCGCCGGTGGTGCGTGAAGAATTCATCAAACCGTATTGCATCAAAGCGTTGCCGTGCATTGTGCTTTGGTTCGTGATGATCGTTGAATTGTTGCGGAAAAGGTACACGCGCGATCAACGCATCGGAGCAACAGTGGAGAAAGTAGAATCAGTGTAGAACTGTAAGCTTAAACCATTCTTCACCACTTGGTCGAGTACCTGCATGCACTGCAGCGGCGGATCTCCCTGCGGGTTAGCCCTGGAATAATGTACGACACCGTTTTCTCCCTTCAGCGCAATCAGTTTTTTATTGAGTGAATCCATTGGTGTCAGCTGATGATCCACAAGGATTTCTCCGTTGCCGCGAACGTAAACATCGAGTGTATGTGCTGTTTTGATCGTGTCGGCGGAAAGCGCAGAGGTTTCAGGCGCTGCAACGGAATTATCGTTCGCGTGATTACCACAGGCAAACAAAAGCACACTCAACGGAAGAATGCAAAGAATGGTTTTCATGTTTTTTATTCGACTGGTGAACTGATTTCTTCCGACCGCACCGCACTTCCCCTCGGCATCGCATACAGGAAAAGCGAATTGAAGAAGCCGAAGAAGAAAACGCCCTGCATCGTTTCCAGCGTATCGTCGTCGATGCAGGAAAGGAAGAAGGTGATGAAGAACGCGAGGTAGAGATAGCTTCTCCAGCGGCGCATGGAAGCGGGCGCATACCACAACGCGAAAATGAAATACAGCAACGCCGGAATTCCCAACGTTACGGCGATCGCGAGAAACTGGTTGTGTGAATGCAGCCATTGCCATTCTTCGCCGAGCCGCGAGCCTTTCGTGTCGTAACGGTCTTCGAACGCAGTGTGTTGTCCTCCCGTTCCCACACCGATCCACGGAT
This sequence comes from uncultured Flavobacteriales bacterium, assembly GCA_946478675.1. The sequence goes on from CAMLEF010000079.1 coordinate 1,279, forward strand.
GTTCGCGGATGACGCCGGTTGCCGTCTTGGCCAATTCCAAACGCATCGTCACCGAATTGCCGCTGGGATCGCCGCCGTGACGGTAGTGATACAATTCCCAGATCACCTGGTACAGTCGCCGCTCCACGGGAGAACGTTCACCGTCGAGCGCGTTCGTGGCGCCATTCTCGATCGCGCGGATCTCGGCGTCCGTCAGCGTCGCAAAACCGTCGGCGTCTTTTCGCAATCCTTTCGAGGTCATGTAACGCACGAGCGTCATCGATATCTCGTTGCCGTTCACGTCTCTTCCGCCGTTGAGTAAAATTTTACTGCGCGAATTCCAAGCGGAGTCCAGCTCGTTCCAGCAGACGTACGCCATCACCTGGTAGCCGTTCTCCATCATCGGGTAATTCAGCTGGTGGATGTACGGATGACCGTGTGCAGAAAAACGTTCGAGGTGCGCGGTGTCGACCGGGTGAAAATTGTAGAAGTCGTTCCAGGCTTTGCGGATCACGTAACCGCTGATGCCGGCGCCTACGAGAAAAACCGCGAGCAGCCCGTACACCATTTTTTTTCGCTGGTAAATGAAGCTCATCATCACCAGCAGGAAAAATCCTCCGAGCAGCAGAATGACAAGGCCGGTGAGCGATTGCATGAAAGCGAGGAACCACGTGAACCAGAAGATCACGGCGAGGCATGTGAACTTCAGCAAAATATTTTTCGTGCGGATCATCCAGCGCCCCGTAAGAAAAACGGCGAGCACGATCATTAATGCGAGACGGATCAGCGGAACGAATTGCGAAGCGTCGCGCAGATCACGCATCGGGTGCTTCGGCGGAATAATTCCTTTCGCGACGAGGAAGGTGTAAACGGTGCTGACGAAAACAGCGAGCGTAAAAACCGTCAGCAAACGCTCGAACCATTTTTTCTCCAGCGGCTCCGACGTTCCGATGACGACCGGCAGCAGCAACAGCGGCAATTTGATGCGCACGTCTTTCCAGGCTTCGTGCTGGTCCTTCGCCCAGATTGTTCCGATCACGTGCAGCAGGAAAATTCCGCAGAGCACGAGGATGGAACGGCGGCTGAGGAAGAGCCTTCCTTTCGGCGCAAAATTTCCTTCCCGCATCATGCGACCGAGCATCGGCCATTGCGGACGCGGAAAATAATAAGCGACCTGCGGTGTGATGCTGCTTTCGAAAACCCAATTGATCGCTACGGTGAAGATGCCGGCGCCGATGAGGAACTTGGATAAAGGAAGTCCCGCAGCCATCATGAAGAGGCCGAGCAAATAAATCCAGCGATGGTACTTCTCTCCGAAAAACAAAATGCGGTGGCAGACGGTGTTGTACGAAAGTACAGAGAAACCGGCAGAGAAAGGGGGAAATGAATTACACATTCAACGGCGGCGTTGGGGCTTTTGCGCTACACACGAAGTGCTGGAAGGCGCGTCAATGCTGGATTTCCCGCGTGGCGCACGGTTTGCCTCCGCTGGTGAAGCACACCGCATGTCAGCGCAGCAAGTCATACACGATCGAATCAGCAACCCGGACCGCCGCATATTCACCGGCAGGCCGGGCGGGCAATTTGCTGCGTCCGCTTTGCTGAATTGGAAAATGCGCTGCGCAACTGCAGGAGGCAAAACCCGAAATGAAAAGAGATGTTCTGGTACGATGCCGGAGGAAGAATAACAATTAATCAATTTTAAAATGAAAACAATTTTTCAAGTACTCGTGCCCTGCGCTTTAGGGTCCATGCTGTTTTTCGCCTGCGGCCAGCACAAAGAAACGGACGGCAATCACGGTGATATGAACGACGCTTCCGGCAACGGCGCCGCCAGCATGTACGACAGCACTGCCAGGGATAATACGCGTACTACCGGCACCACCAGCACCACTACAGCAACGGGCGTGACGACCGGGGGGACCACTTCCTCTACCGGCAGAACCACGGGCACGACGAGCTCCACTTCTTCCTATCCGACGACTACAACGACTCACTGATAAATCAAACCAAAACCATCACTTAAACTATAGCTCTATGAAACGCTACATTTTAGTTTTTGCAGCGGCCTGCGCGCTTGCTGCCTGCAACAATGGAAATAACAATGACAACAGCGACAGCGCCGACAGCAAAAAAATGGCGGACAAAGCAAACGATCAGAAGTTCGACGACAGCAACCGCGAGCGCGATGCGGATTTCGCAGTGAAAGCGGCCGACGGCGGAATGATGGAAGTTGCGCTGGGACGCCTTGCACAAACGAAAGGTTCTACTGCGGAAGTCCGCACGTTCGGCGGCAACATGGTGACGGATCACTCGGCAGCGAATGCTGAACTGAAAGCGCTCGCTGCACAGAAGAACATCACGCTGCCCGATACGCTCAGCCAGGACAAGCAGGACAAGTACAATGATCTCGCGAAAAAATCCGGAATGGATTTCGACAAGGCGTACATCGACTTTATGGTGGACGACCACAAAGACGACATTGACGAGTTCCAGAAAGAAGCGGACAAAGGCAATGATCCCGAGCTGAAGAACTGGGCTTCACAAAAACTGCCGACACTGCGTCATCACCTGATGATGGCGGAAGACGCGCAGAAAATGGTGAAGGATAAAAAGTAAGCGGAGGGATTTCGCGAGATACAAGTTGAACCACGGAGACACTGAGAAAAACGCTCTGTGTTTCCGTGGTTTTAATCATTTGTACGAGGGGAAGATTTGACGGTGGTTATGGGTTTGCGTCGGCAGTGAGTGAATGAGTCTATTTGTTTATTTGGGGATTTGTGAATGAGCTTCGTCTTGAAGAGTGACTTCGGCAATCCGATTTTTTTGAACCACATAGACATAGAGACACATAGAAATCTATTGTGAACTATGTTTCTATGTGTTAAAAAAATGATTCCTGCGGAAAAGAAAAATGGCCCGAACTACCGGACCATTTTAAAATTCACAAACAGACTCATCGATATCAATCTTCCTTGTGCTCCATGTCCGCGCGCTGCTTCGGTTTGTCTTTCTGCACGACGGTGGTGAGGATGGTGCGCCAGTTTTTCGTGTCGGTGACGATGCTGATCGCCTGCTTCAGGTCCGGATCGTCTTTCAATGAAGCGGCAACACGGCCGGCCTGGTAATAATAGCGCGATGCGATTTCCGTTTCGAGCAGCACCTTGATCTCCGTTTTGAATTCGGTGAAATCATCCGACTTCGCGAGATCGACTTTGTTCTTCAGCGAAGTGAATTCTCCGGCAACGACGCTGAACGAATTCGTTTTTTCGGCGTGACGTTTGAAAGCGAGCAGGTCGCGTTCTTCTTTCGTGACGTAGGAATAATCTTTCGTTTTCACCCAGCTCACGAATTCATTGTACTCTTCATCGGTGAGGCGGAACTTGTCGGATGCTGCGATCGTGCCGTGCTTTTGCGCGTAGAACGTGGCGTAATCGAAGATGAGTGATTTCGCCATGAGCGTATCGGCCAGCACGCTGTAGGTGCGCTCGGGCACTTCCACGTCGGGAATAACGCCGAGGCCGTCCCACACGACGCGGCCGTTGCGTGTTTTGAAAGCGGTGATCAGCGAATCCGGAACGCGTTCGAGAGTGCCGTCGTCGCGGCGGTGCGAATAATCGATCGACTGCACGCAGCGGCCGCTCGGCGTATAATATTTCGCCACGGTCACTTTGAAGAGCGAGCCGTACACGAGCGGAAGCGTTTGCTGCACGAGGCCTTTACCAAATGAACGTTGTCCGACGATCACCGCGCGATCGAGATCCTGCAGCGAGCCGGAAACGATCTCCGCCGCGGAAGCCGACCAGGGATTCACCATCACGACCAGCGGAATCTGCGTGTCCACGGGCGTTGCGTCGGTGCGGTATTGTTTGTCCCATTCTTTCACACGGCCGCGCATCGTCACGACGAGCTGGTTCTTGTCGACGAAAAGGTTGACGATGTTCACCGCTTCCCGCAGGAGCCCGCCCGGGTTTTCGCGCAGGTCGAGTACGATCGAAGTAGCGCCTTTCTGTTTCAGATCGAGCAGCGCTTCGCGCACTTCTACCGCGGAGTTCTCCATGAACTGGTCGAGCTTGATGTAGCCGACGTTGTTCTCGAGCATCGCGGAATAGGAAACGTTCTTCACTTTAATTTCTTCGCGCACGATGTTAAAGTCGAGCGGCTTCGGTTCGCCCGGGCGTTCGACTTTCAGTTTCACGGAAGTATTCGGCACGCCTTTCAGCAGCTTGCCCATTTCCTCGTACGTTTTGCCTTTGCAGGAAGTGCCGTTGATCTCGAGAATGACGTCACCTGCTTTGAGACCGGATTTCTGCGCGGCAAAACCTTCATACGGTTCCGCGATCACGATCTTGTCGCCGATCTGGCGGACCTGCGCGCCGATGCCGCCGTACTGGCCGGAGGTTTGATAACGGTAATCTTCGATCTCTTCTTCGGAGATGTAATTCGTATACGGATCGAGCGAGCTGAGCATCGCATCGATACTGGTTTTCGTCAGCGCGCCCGGTTTCGGCTCGTCGACGTACAGCTTGTTGAGCTGCTGGAAAACGGTGCCGTAGATCTCGAGGTTCTTGGAGATCTCGAACATATGATCGTCTTCTTTATTGTCGGCAAAAGCAAAGCCGATGCAACCGCCGGCGATCATGGCGAGCGGGATGGCAATGCGTTTGGCGTTTTTACGGAAGAAGGCGAAAGGCTTTCGTGCGGGGGTGGATTCTTTCATGATATTCTAAATTACGAAGAAGAGCTTCCGGTTCCTGCAGCGAACGGAAATGCGGACTTCGTTTTTACGTTATTTAAGGAACAGGATCGTGGCCGTGGCCGCCCCAGGGGTGACAGCGACCGATGCGTTTGAGGGTGAGCCAGCCGCCGCGGATCGCACCGTGTTTGCGAATGGCTTCGATGCCGTATTGTGAGCAGCTCGGTGTGTAACGGCAGGAAGGCGCGAGGTAGGGCGAGATCGCGTGCTGGTAGAAACGGATCAGTCCCACGAGGATGCCCGAAGCGATCCTTGAAAAAATATTACGCCGGGGAATGGCCGTCGTTTCCTGCATCTGCCGCTTTGATCAAACGACGTAAAGTTAGGATTATTTTACCGTCGGTTTCCTTCAGCTTCGGCAGCTCGCGCGGGATGTAGATGAACATCGCTTTCATGTGCATGTTCCGCTTTTCGAGGTCCTGGTAAAAGAACGCTTTGTTGCGGCGGTACGATTCGCGCAGGATGCGTTTGACGCGGTTACGCTTGACGGCGCTTTTGAAATTGCGTTTCGGAACGGCGAAGGCGACTTGTGCAGGAAACAATTGATCTTTTCCCGTTTCCATCCAGACTACGCGAAAGGGAAACACCGAAAAGCTTTTGCCTTCCTTCACCAGCACTTCGAATTGCTTCTTCCCGCTGATGCGCTCTTGTTTGGAAAACGTGTAACGAAGCATGGATCAGTCAGGAGTTTTGAGTCGGGAGTCCGGAGTAATAAGTCTTGAGCACAATACTCCGAACTCCTGGCTCCAGGCTCCGAACTATTTTTTATTCACCTTCTTGATGTATTCTTCCAGCGCCATGGTCATCGACGGCGTGCCGGGCTTCGGCGCGTGGATATTGACGGTGAGGCCGGCGTCTTCCATCGCTTTCGCCGTGGTGGGGCCGAAGGCGGCGAGGCGCGTTTTGTTCTGCTTGAACTTGGGGAAGTTCTTGAAGAGCGACGTAATGCCGGAAGGACTGAAGAAAACGAGGATATCGTAGAACACGTCGGCCAGGTCGCTCAGGTCGCTGCAAACGGTGCGGTAGAGCACAGCTTTCGAGTAATTGATCTTGTGCTTGTCGAGGATCTCCGGAATTTCCTCCTTGTGCACGTCGGTGCAGGGATAGAGGAACTTGTCTTCCTTGTGCTTCTTGATGATCTCGATCAGGTCGTTGAAAGTGGCTTTGCCGTGGAAGATCTTGCGCTTGCGGTACTGAACGTATTTCTGCAGGTAATAAGCGGTGGATTCCGAGATGCAGAAATATTTCATCGTGTCGGGAACCGTGAAGCGGACTTCCTGGCACATGCGGAAGAAATGGTCGACGGCATTGCGGCTCGTGAGGATCACGGCGTTATGATCGGCAATGTTCACCCGTTGCTGACGGAATTCCTGCGCAGGAACGCCTTCCACATGGATGAATTCCCGGAAGTCGATTTTCAGGGAATACTTCTTTGCCAGCTCGGCATAAGGATTCTTGTCCGTCTCCGGTTTCGGTTGTGTGACAAGGATACTTTTTACCTTAAGATCGTTATTCTTCGTAGCGGCCAAGACGGGTCGGTTTAGGGGTGGAACGATTGAAAATTGCCAACGAACACCTTAATTATCACGACAAATGGTAGTATTTCAAGGGTGCAAAGGTAAAGAATTATATAGAAAAAGGAAACAGATGAGGTCGAAAGCCCGATCAAAAACACCCTTAATATCCTGTAAAGCAAAACGATAGACCAGGAAACGATGCCGGTCCAGACGAGGATTTCCAGGGGTATTTCGCGGGCATAGGCCATCAGCAGCACTAATGGGAAGAGGAGCAGGCCCGTCGTTTTGTTGAAAAGCAGGATGTTGTAGGCGTATTCGGCGGCTGCTTCTTTCACTTCGAAAATGTTGCCGAGGATCCGCGTCGACAGGATCTTCACGAAATAAGCGATCACGAATCCGCCTGCGATCATGCCGTACGTGGCCAGCCCGTCGGTGTTGACGCCGAAATACGGCCCGGAATGCCAGGCGAACAGCGAGATCACCAGCACATAGTTCAGCAGCAGCAGCACCGATACGCGGCCCGTCAGCGCGTATTCCTCGCGGTAAAGCAGGCTCACGGACGATTGCCGCACGAAACCGTTGAACAGCTGCACCAGCCGGCGGTTATCGAAAACGCGCAGCAGCACCAGCATCGTAAAGCAGGCGAAGAGCAGGGCCGCCACCCACCAGTTGCTGTCGGCAGCCACGATCGGCTTCGGATGAAAGCCGGCATTCAGCAGGAAAGAAAAACGGGTTACGTCAACGCTCATAAACAGCTGAAAGCAAAAGTAGAGATTCGTCTTCCCGCAAAATAAAAAGTCCCGCGGGGAACGGGACTTTACTTTTGAACAGCTGTTACAACTTTATTTTTTAGCGGAGGAATCGACCAGCTCGCTGTGAACGGTAACATTGATCGTTTCCGCGATTTTCTGTCCGACCGCTTCGGGAACCTTGATGTTGTGGTCGACGAGCTTCACGTCGAATTTGCAGTCGATGGTCACGGTTTTTCCTTTGACGGTGAGCGTGCCGTTCAGCGTGCGGTCCTGCGTAACGCCGTGGATGGTGAGCTTGCCTTTCATCGTTACCGGGTAAGAGCCGTCTTTCGTGTAATCGATCGTCTCCTGGATCTTGCCCATGAACGAGGCTTTGGGGAACTTATCGCTCTCCATGTAATTTTCATTGAAATGCTCCTGCATGAGCGAGTTCGGGAACACGAAGCCTTTGACTACGATGTTCGCGATCACGTCGCCGGTTTTGCTGTTGAGCAGCATCGTCGCAACGGTGTCGGTAGCGCTGATGTTCTCCATCGGCGTGGAAGAGAAGAAATCGACTTTCGTCTTTTTTCCTTTGTATACCTGGGCGGATACGGAAAGTGCGCCGGCAGTAAGTGCGAGCAGCAGCAGTGCAGCTTTTTTCATGGGTTGGTTGGAATTAGTTAGAGGGCGTAGATCAAGTTTCCTGCCAAAAAAGGCATTTCGGTGTAGGGACAAATATATTAAATCGGGAATTGGTAAGTTTTAACAGGCGGTCGCGACTGGTCAGGTGTTAACACCCGACCGACCCGACCCGGCGGCCCGCCGGTGCGAACTTGCCAGCCAATCCCTTTTCCCTATTTTTGCCCCGCTTAAAAACACCGACTCTAATCCTTTCACATGGCAACCGATAACTTTCAGGCCCCCGATTATTACCTCATTGACGAACTTCTGACCGACGAGCAGAAGCTGGTGCGCGACACCGCCCGTGCGTGGGTGAAAAAAGAAATTTCCCCGATCATCGAGGAATACGCACAGAAAGCGGAATTCCCGAAGCAGATCATCAAAGGCCTCGGAGAGATCGGCGCTTTCGGCCCGTATATCCCGGCGGAGTACGGCGGTCCCGGCCTCGACCAGGTCAGCTACGGCCTGATCATGCAGGAGCTCGAGCGCGGCGATTCCGGTATTCGTTCTACGGCTTCCGTGCAAAGCTCGCTCGTGATGTACCCGATCTATGCGTTCGGTACGGAAGAGCAGAAGCGCAAATACCTGCCCAAGCTCGCTACCGGTGAGATGATGGGCTGCTTCGGCCTCACCGAGCCGGATTACGGTTCCAACCCGGCCGGCATGATCACCAACTTCAAAGACAAAGGCGATCACGTGGTGCTCAACGGCGCGAAGATGTGGATCTCCAACGCACCGTTCGCCGACATCGCTGTCGTGTGGGCGAAAGACGATAACGGCGATATCCGCGGTCTCATCGTCGAGCGCGGCATGGCAGGATTTACCACGCCGGAAACGCACGGCAAATGGAGCCTCCGCGCTTCGGCTACCGGCGAGCTCGTGTTCGACAACGTAAAAGTTCCCAAGGAAAATCTTTTCCCGACCATCAAAGGTCTCAAAGGACCGCTGAGCTGCCTGAACTCGGCGCGTTACGGCATTTCGTGGGGCGCGCTCGGTGCCGCGATGGATTGCTATGATACGGCGCTGCGTTATTCGAAAGAGCGCGTGCAGTTCGGCAAACCGATCGGTGGCTTCCAGCTGCAGCAGAAAAAACTCGCGGAGATGATCACCGAGATCACGAAAGGTCAGCTGCTTTGCTGGCGCCTCGGCGTGCTGAAAAACGAGAACCGCGCAACTCCCGCGCAGATCTCGATGGCGAAACGCAACAACGTGCACACTGCAATTACGATCGCCCGCGAAGCCCGCCAGATGCTCGGTGGCATGGGCATCACCGGCGAATACCCGATCATGCGCCACATGATGAACCTCGAGTCGGTCATCACGTACGAAGGCACGCACGATATCCACCTGCTCATCACGGGCATGGACGTGACGGGCTTTAACGCGTTCAACTAAAATTTAACCACGGAGACACGGAGGCACGGAGTATTTCTCTGTGCCTCTTTTTTATGTCGTTCTCTGTGTCCTCGTCGGTTTTAAAAGCAGGAGGCTGCGTAAAAATCGCTGAAACCCTTTACCGGCAACGGATCCGCGGTGTCATCGTCTTGACAAAAGAGTGTGTATTCATTATATTAGCTTAAATAATATATGCATGACTCCCACACCTTTGATTTATTATTCCGTAAACACATTTTTAGCTTACGAGATCAATCAGCGTTATTATGGAGGGAAGCATTTCGTGTGGTGTTCTCCTTTTTTTCACGCGCCCGATGGTGTGAATCCGCCTTCTTCCAACCCGCGTGATCTTTTTCTTTTTTATCGCAAAGACGTGCTCGACGGCGACCTGCACAGCTCGTTCATCCGCCAGAACCGCCTCGGGCTTTTGAGCGGAAGCAAAATTCAGCTGAAGAATAAAGTCATCACGAAAGCGCAGGCGAAAGACATTGAAATTATTGTTAACAGCGCAACCCTGAATCTCTTCCGGCCGTTAATCTACCTGATACCGGAATCCAAAGTGAGGAAGATTGTCAAGCCGGCGCCCATCGCAAAACGGGCAGGCGTCCTTTCGTATGAGTATATCATCGAAAAGCTGCCCCGTTCGTGTTTTGATTACATTGAAATTTAATAACTTTATAAGAGTATGATCCAGGAAACACTCAACGACCTGTCGCGGGATAAAGCAGTCCGAATTGTACACGCCTTGTACAAAACGCTGCACATGGCAAAGGCGGGTGAGGAGTATGATTTCATGAGCGATTCGAACCTCAACCAGAGTGACCGGAAAATCGTGCAGCAGATACTCAATAAGATCAGGAGCGGTGGAGAAGAGGAAGCGCGCATCGACAAAGCGCTGAAAGATCTTAATGCAGTCAGCGATCAGTTGCTGAAGCCTTCCGGCGCCGATGAAAAACGCGGGCGCGAATTGCTTGAAACACTCAACGGCTCTGTTCCCGGTGAGTAATCTTTCCCCTTTCCACAATATTTAACAAAAGACGACGTTTGATTATTCCGGGTTCTCCGGGAGGAAATCTCTTTGATACTTAGTGGATTAACGTGCGTGGTGGAGTCTGGCACAAGCATTGCCGGAAGAGGAATGTCCATCACGCTGTAACTTTTTTGCGCGAATGGAGTTATAAAACCAAACCCCTCAGGAAAAGGGCGAAAGGAAAAAAGAAGTTTCACCAATCATCTCCCGGCATCTATGAAACATCTTCACTACTTACGCATTGCAGTTTTAGCCTTCGGCTTCCCGCTTGTTGCAGGCGCACAGGATTTCGTCAATGGAAGCTTCGAGCAGAATGGAAATCTCTGCCTGCTCAACACAACTCCCGCCGTCTTCAACGCCAACGTAAAAAATACGCGCTCCTTCGGCAGCTTCCGCAAACCGGATATTATCTCCAACGATTGCAACTTCGGTTCCGCGAAAGAAGGCAACTGGTTTGTCGGTCTCGCTACCAACATCCAGGGCGCGATCCGTTACGAAGCGATCACGATGCAGCTGAACAGCGAAGTGCAGCAGGGCGCGCAGTACACGCTCACGTTCTGGGCGCGTTCCCGTTCTTATGCGTCGAACCTCGAGCTCGGCGTAAGCGCAAACGATTCTACCACCGGTAAAACATTCTATACGGTTGCCGCTTCTTCCATCACTGCTGAATGGACAGAGATCTCGGTTCGCTTTACCGCGCCGCAGAACGGCAAATACATTTCCATCAAAGCGCAGAATGCGAATACGAATTCCGGCGTGTGGCTGGATGCGTTCCATCTCGCGCCGGTGTTCCAGGCGGACAATGTCGTGATGGCTTCGAAAACCGAACCGGCGAAAACGAGTTCTGCCAAAGTTGCGGGCGCCAACACCATCGGTCTGTATCCGAACCCGAGTGAAGGCATTTTCAAAGTGAACGCCGACAGCTCCGCGCTGCTCAGCCTCACGGTCTACAACATGCTCGGCGCAACCGTAGAGCATCACGTTGCTACACCCGAAGAGCCTGTTCCGACGCAGATCGATCTCACCAGCCAGCAGCCCGGTCTCTATTTCGTCGAGCTCGCTACGATCGACGGAGAGAAAACGACGAAGCGCATTATCGTATCGCGATAAAAAGCAATGTGCCGATTTGCTGATGTGCCGATATGCCGATGCGCATTTCTCGTATTCGAAAATTCAAAATTCAACTATTCTTTAGTTGGGGGAATTCTCCTCTAAAGAATGTTTGAATTTTGAATTTTTGAATCATTGAATGGACGCCGGCATTTCGCGGGCATTAGCATATCGGCATATCAGCACATTTTTTCCCTCACCGCAGCACCATCCTTCTTCCTGTCCGGCGGCCTCTTTCGTCTTCCGGCGCCGCCGTTCTTTTTCGTAATTTCAACCTCCCGAAAAAAATGATTCCCAAGGAGACCGTCGATCGTATTTTCGACACCGCGCGCATTGAAGACGTGGTGGGCGAATTCGTGTCGCTGAAAAGGCGCGGCGCGAACATGATCGGCCTGTGTCCGTTCCATAACGAAAAGACGCCGTCGTTCAACGTTTCTCCTGCAAGAGGAATTTACAAATGCTTCGGCTGCGGAAAAGGCGGCAACTCGGTGAACTTCGTGATGGAGCACGAGCACCTTTCCTACCCGGAAGCGTTGCGCTGGCTCGCGAAGAAATACAACATCACGATCGAAGAAGAAGAAGTTTCTTCTGAGCAGCAGGCGCGCGACAACGAACGCGAGAGCCTCTTCATCGTTTCTTCGTTCGCGCAAAAGCATTTCACGAAAAATCTTCACGAGACCGAAGAAGGCAAAGCGATCGGTCTTTCGTATTTCCGTGAGCGCGGCATGCGTCCCGACATCATCGAGAAATTCCAGCTCGGCTACAGTCCCGACGTGTGGCGCGACCTGACGGATGCGGCGATGGCGGCCGGCTACAAGCTGGAGTATCTCGTGAAAGCGGGTCTCACGATCCAGAACGACCAGGATCCGTCGAAATACTACGACCGTTTCAAAGGCCGCGTGATCTTTCCTGTGCACAATGCGAGCGGTCGCGTGATCGCGTTCGGCGGACGCACGCTGAAGACGGACAAGAAGCTGGCGAAGTACATCAACTCGCCGGAGACGGAGATCTACCACAAGAGCAATGTGCTCTACGGTTTGTTCTTCGCGAAGAAGAAGATCATCGAGGACGACGTGTGTTATCTCGTCGAAGGCTACACAGACGTGACGTCGATGCACCAGGCGGGGATCGAAAACGTGGTCGCTTCTTCAGGCACGTCGCTCACGGTGGAGCAGATCCGTTTGATCCGCCGTTACACGAACAACATCACGATCCTTTACGACGGCGACCCGGCGGGCATCAAAGCGAGCTTCCGCGGCATCGACCTGATCCTCGAGGAAGGCATGAACGTGCGCGTGTTGCTCTTCCCCGATAACGACGACCCGGATTCGTATTCGAAGAAAGTTACGAGCGAGCAGCTGAAGGATTTCATCCGCGACAACACGAAGGATTTCATCCGCTTCAAAACGGAATTGCTTTCGACGGACGTCGGCGGCGACCCGATCAAAAAGGCGGCGCTCATCCGTGATATCGTCGAGAGCATCGCGCTCATCCCGGATGCGATCACGCGGAGTGTATTCGTCAAAGACTGCAGCCGCATCCTCGACATCGAAGAGCAGACGCTGCTGAACGAGCTGAACAAGCAGCGCCGGAAACAATTCGAGAAGAAAAGAGAAAACGAAGCGAAGCAGCAATCGTCAACCGTCGTTGCGCCGGAAGAAGGAGGTTTCGTTCCCGACATCGCAGCGAAGCCGCAAGAGAAAGCCGCGCTCGATCAGCAGACGCGCCAGGAGTTCCAGGAGCGGGAAGTGATCCGGCTGTTGCTGAACTATGCGACGCAACCGGTGATGGCGGAATCGGAAGATGAAGAAGGAAAGCCGGTGGAGATCGAAGTGACGTTCGCGGATTTCGTGCTGAACGAGCTCGACCACGACCAGATGCAGTTCGAAGATCCGATCTACAACAAGATCCTCAACGAATACCGCCAGCACGCCGCCAACGGCGCAATTCCCGACCTGAATTATTTCGTCAATTACCCGGAGAAAGAGCTCAGCCAGGCGGTCATCGACCTGGTGACGATCCCGTACCAGCTTTCCGACTGGGAGAAGCACTTCATCTACGTGCAGACGGAAAACATGATGCTCAAAAAAGCGGCGCTGCATGCCACGCATTCC
>CAMLEF010000080.1 GCA_946478675.1 uncultured Flavobacteriales bacterium
TCGTCACGGGGCTCGCTATCATGATCACCGGCTACTGGCTTTTTGCGCAGATGAACATCAGCACGACGAAAGGTGCTGTGGTGATGAACATGATCATCTTCGGATTGGGTTTTGGTGTGTTGCTGCCGGTGCTGACTTCTTCGACGCAGATCGCCGTAGAAAAAGAGCATCGCGGCGTAGCGACGTCACTCGTGCAATTCTTCCGCTTCATCGGCGGACCGATCGGCGTAAGCATCATGGGCGCTGCGATGAACCATTCGCTGACGGAGAAAATGACGCGACTCAGCAGCACGTTACCGCCGGAAAAACTGCAGCAGCTCTCGAACCCGAACCTGCTCATGAACAGCGACGCGAAAGCCGCATTGCCGCATGAACTGCTTGTTGCGATCCAGAATGTTTTCGTGGAAGCGATTCAGCCGGTTTTCTATATTGGCATCGGTTTTATTGCAGTCGGCTTCGTGATCGCTTTCTTTATGGGCAAATCACGTTATGTGAAGAAGGATGATGAAGCAACAGCAGCTCCGGTTGAGCATGCCTTATAAAACACACTCGCATGAAAACACCTGGTTTTTTCTTACGTCATGAAAAACGGATCGCGATCATTCTTCTCCTGGCGCTTTATCTCGGCCTGATCCGCACCTGCACAGAATTTTTCCGGCTGGAATATGTCAACGGCAGCGTACCGGTTGAGCATGTGCGCGGATTATTTGCAGGAGCCTGTGCCGCGGCAGTGGGTTGTCTCGCAATGACAATAGCGTTTTTCTATTCGCGCTATCGCCTGATGATGGTGCTGTTCGTGCTGGCTATTGCCGGCATGCTGGTGATCAAAAGCGCTTACCACATCGGGTAATCACTCAGCATTTTCAAAAAATAACGCCCCGGAGATGCATCGGATCTTCGGGGCGTTTTTTTAGTTGCAAAAGCTATTTCTTTTCTTCTCCCGCCGCGAGCTGCGCTTCCATGCGGTTGGCATCGGTCGAATACCAGATGTCCGCCGCTACGAGCATCGCCGCAAAACCCCAGAAGGGAATCGACGCTTTGTCGGTGTCGAGGAAGTTGTTCATGAGGCCGTGCAGCAGGTACGTGACTTCCCCGAGCAAAACGGAAATGAGCACACCTCTCACGGGCCCTTTCGGCAACTTGTAATACAATCGCCAGCCCGTCCAGATGATCGTTCCGCAAACGAAGAGGAATGTCAGCGTGCCGAGCACACCGGATTCACACAGCGGCCCGATGTATTCGCTGTGCGCGTTGCCCATGTCGCCGGCGTTGGTGCTGATGATCGTCTTTTCGCTCGAGAGCTGGTACGGCGCATAGAGGAAGCTGTACGTGCCGGGGCCCCATCCGAAGAACGGTCGCTCGCGGAACATGCGGAAGGCCGAGTTCCAGCGGTTGATGCGCTCGAGGTTCGAGGCGTCGGTGGAGATGTTGGAGATCGACTGTAAATGTTTCTCGAGGTCGTTCGATGTATCCTGGCGGTTCTGCTCGAGCTTCATCATGATGTCGCCCCAGCTGAGGAAGAGATAAACGCCCGCGATCGCCGCCACGCCGAGGATCCAGCGGAAACGGATGCGGAACACGAAGATGAGGTAGAGCATCAGCGCGCCTGCGAGACCTACCCACGCCGCGCGCGTGTAGGAGAAGATGAGCGCAATCACGAAGATGATCGTCAGCAGTACAGCGATCACGCGGATGTTGTTGGAATATTCCGTGCTGAAACAAAACGCGATCAGCGCAGGAAAGAACATGGCCAGCGCCGCACCGTACGCGGTATGGTCGTTGTAGAACGGCGACATCGCCCAGTGCGCGGCATCCTCGTTAAACGCATACTGCGAGTGGATGTACAGCGTGAAGCCGATCACCATCGTCAGCGGGATGATGTACAGCCACAGGAAACGGCGCACGTTGCGGAAATCGCGGAACATGTGCACGCCGACGAAATACGCAGGCACGATGAACCACAACCGCGAGATGAGAAACTTGAACGACACCATCGGCATCTCGCTCGTTATGCTGGTGATGAAGATCCAGGTCAGGTTGAGCAGGATCGCGATCGTAACGGGATGGCGCAGCAGCTTGCGATCGACGGTGCCTTCGTACAGCGTGCGGAGAATGAAGAGAAAGAGAATGCCCGCGAGGATCGGCTCCACCGGCAGGCTGAGGCCGATGTGGATGTCGTTGTTGGCGAGGTTGATCGAAAGCGGCGTGAGAAAAACGCAGAAGAGGATGAGCTTGTCGAGCGCCATGAATGCCAGCAGCACGATGAGCAGCATCGGCGGAATAATGTTCAGCCAGTAGAATTCATTGGCGATGCAGATGCCGTTGATCGCAATGAACGCCAGGCAGATCGCGTAGATCCACCACGTGTTGCGGAACTTATTGCGAATCAGGCTGAGCATTGTCGGGTCGGCGACGGTCAATAACTGAGAAGATGAGCAGCGCCAGCAGCAGCGTCGAAAGCGAGCAGACCAGCACCACGAGTGAACGCACGGGATACGATTTCGCATCGGCGGCATACGGTCGCGCAACGACGTTGGAATACGTCAGCTCTTTCGTGAGGTCACTGACGGAACGGTCGTATTCGACTTTGATCTCGTTGTAGCTCTGGCGCAGTCCGTCGAGCTGTTCGGTAACGGAAACGAGCGTGCCGCCTTTCGACTCGAGGTTGTGCATGAGCGAATCGATCGCGTGCATTTTATCGCGGGAAGCGCCGTCGGAAACCAGCTTGAGGTAATTCTTCGTCGCTTCCTTCGATTGCACGTCGTAGTCGAGCAGCCCGTAACGCACACGCAGCTCGCCCATGATACGCTCGAGCGAATCGATCTGCCGGAGCTTGCTGTCGAGCTGTTCGCGGAAGATCTTCACGACTTCTTTCGTTTTGCTCCGCTGCAGGCGACGCGCTTTCAGGTTCACGCAGTCGATGAGGCCGTTCACCATGGCCGCGGCCGTGTCGGGACTCACATCGTAAATATCGATCTTGATGGATTCGAATTCCGTTTTGCGCACGAGCACGTTCTCGTCGTAAATATTGTAGAGCTTCGTTTTTCCCGCGCCGCCCGACGTGTCGATCGAATAATGCACGGGAAGCCCGAAATGCTCCACCATCATCTGGCGAACGTCTGCCGAATTGAACAGCTGCAGCAGCTGCTCCGTCGGCGATTCCATCGAATACGGAAGAATGTTGACGGGGTAAACGACCGCCGTCGATTTATACTTCGGACGGATGAACGCAGGTCCCGAGAAAATGTAGGAAACCAATGCGGACAGCAAAAAGATTCCTCCCAGCGCATACCTGCGACGGACCATCACCCTGAAAATATCCATGTTGTCGAAGCGGCTCATCCCTGGATTCAGGCGTTGTTGTTGCGTTTACGGATGGTTTTGATGTTGTCGATAACGATAATGGCGAGAATACCCAATACCACGGCGGAGATCGTGCTCACCGCCACCAGCAGCCAGCGGACCGGGTAGGATTTACGTTCGGCCGGGAACGCTTTGTTGACGATGAACTTGTAGGTGAGGGACTGTTCGGCATCGACTTTTGCCTCTTCGTATTTTTTCTTGAGCAGGTTGAGCTGCTCGCGCTGGATGTAAAGGTTTTCACGGATCGACATGTAAGCCGAACCGTACGTCGAGATGATCTTCAGCTGCTCTTCGAGACGCTTGATCGCGTTCTGGTCGCCTTTCGCCAGCGCGATCGCATACTGCTCGCTCGTTACTTCCGACTGCGATTCGTAGTCGTACATGCCGAGCTGGTTAAGCTTGTACAGCGAATCGGTCATGCGCTGCACGTCTTTGATCTTGGCGTTGTATTCCGCTTCAACAATGGAGAACGCCTGGAGCGCACGGTCGCGCTGCATACGTGTTTTCGTCGAGTCGAGGAGCGCGGCAATGTCGTTGGCGATGTCCGCGGCGACTACCGGGTCTTCGTCCATGACTTCGATCTTCACCGACATGAATTCCGTGCGCTTGAAGGAGATATTCTCCGTGTACATTTCGTACAGGCGCGTCTTTTTGTATTTGTCGGTGGGGTCGATCTTGTAATGCTCCATCAGGTGGTACTTCTGCGCGATGCGGGAGCGGATCTCGTCGGAGCTGAGGATCTGCAGCATCTGCTCGGCCTGTTCTTCTTCACCGAACTGCAGGATGTCCTGTTTGCCGGAAAGGTCTTCCGTCAGCAGCGCTTTCGAAACGGAGTTCGATTGCACCGGGAACATGATGACTGTAGACTTGAATTTCTCGTGGATCATGAATGACACCACTGCAGAGATCACCGCAGCTGCCACGCCGATAATGATCAGTTGCTTCCGCCAACGCCAGAAAAATTCAAAGAGGCTGGTCGAGTCGAAATAGTTACCGTTTCCGGCTTTCTGTTCCATGTGTTACCTTAAAGACTTTGAGAGAGGCCAAAAGTAAGAAAAAAGCGATGCGAAGCGCCCTGCAAACGCATTTCGCAACCCGGGCTGATTAATAATAATTTACTGGAATTCAGTTTCTTGCAAGAACTCTTGCGGCACACACAATAAAATCACGGATTAACCGTATTTCATGATCCTGACCATGCCTTTGATGCTGATCAGGCGGATCGCCAAAGCCCAGCCCAGCGAAACACCGCAGAGCACGAGGAAGCCCGGCAGCCATCCCGCAGGTTTGTCCGACCAGCGCAGGTGATCATGACAGGCTGAGGCCGTCGCCACCACTCCTGCAACATACACGAACAACGTCGTCAGCAATCGCCAGTTGACGCGGAATTTGAATTTCGCCTGCACGATCAACACCTGTGCGAGCGCCGTCACCATTTGCGTGCAAAGGCTCGAGATCGCCGTGCCGACCGCTTCGAGATGCAAGACGCGGATGAAAAACAAATTCAGCCCGACGTTGATCACCATTCCCGAAAGCGCCATGAAATTCAGCTCGCGCATGTTGCCGTTCGCCGTCAGCAGCGATCCGAAAACGTACGTGGTCGAAATGGCGACGAAGCAGGTCATCAGCAGCGGGAAGATCAGCGGTACCTGGCCCATGTAATCTTTTCCGTACAGCAGCTGCATGATCTCGTTGCGATAAAATGCGCAGGCCACCGCCACGACCACGCCGACGGTGATCAGCAGCGTAAAAGCGAGCTTCACCAGCTGCTCGACGGATTCGTTGTACTTCAGCATGCGCGAGAACATCGGCAGCAGCAGCACCGAAAAGAGGTACGCGATCATGTTCGTCGCATCGAGCAACCGGAAGGCTTTCGCATAATAACCCGCCTGCTCCGGCCCCGTATGCTCGAGCGCTTTGGTTAAGGCGATGCGCTGTTCACCGACGTTCGCTTCGGGAGAGAAATAAGGATCGGCGAGCACGCGCGCTTCCTGCACTTTCGAAGAATCTTTGCCCCGGGTAATTTTTGCCTGCTGTTGTGCGAGCATTTCCCGTGCCTGTGCGATCGTCATTTCCGGTTTGAGATCGGGATCACGCAGCGCTTCGAGCCGTTCCGCCTGCACGGGATCGCCTGCGGGCATGAGACGTTCGAGCATCACGGAGTCGATACGGTTGTAAAACGACATCAGCAACACGAGGATCGCGAACGGGAAACTCTTCTTGAGGATCATCAGCGAAAACGGCCAGTCCCATTTCAAACGGAACGATTTTGTTTTGCCGATCACCGATAAGAACGCGATCACCGCGGTAAGAAAATAGCCGACCGTTTGCGCGTACACGAAATCCATCACGTCCATGCGGCCGGGGAAAATGGACGTCCACAGCATCATGCTGACGATGGTGATCATGATGACACGGTCGAGCACCGAGAGCAGGGCGTCCGTTTTGAAAAGATGCAGCGCCTGCAGGTTCGAGCGCAGGTACAGCACCAGCGAAATAAGGAACTGGTTGAAGCCGAGAATGAGCAGCAGCTTCGTAAAGCGAACGTCGTAGCGGATGATCAGTCCCACGATGATCGTCGCGATGATGTACACGACGGCGAGCATCAGCTTGAGCATGAACAGGCCGGAGAAATGCTTGGTCAGCAGCTGGCTGTTCTGCGCGATGTTCTTGTTGTTGAAATTCGTGATGCCGAAATCCAGCAGGATATTCAGCAGGAAGGAAAAGTTGAACAGCGCGAAGTATTCGCCGTACGCGGCGTTGCCCACTTCATTCTGTACATGCGGCTCGATCACGAGGATCCAGAACGGCTTGATCAGCAGGTTCAGGAACAGCAGGATGCCGAGGCTGGTGACAAATTTTTTCTGCATGAATCAATATGCGGGGCGGGAATGCCGCGAAAATACGGAAAAGGTGGGTTGGGTTTGTTGGGTTGGTAAAGTTGGTTAGGTGTTCGTTTGTAAAGCGGAGGTGTTAACTTAATCAACCCAACCAACTTAACCAACCGCTCAACCTTTCCATCATGGCACTATCCGTTCATCCTGAAAATAAAATTCTGATGGGAATGCTTCTTCGCTTCGAAAGGAACCAGCTGGTTGTGCTCACGCACGAAAACACCGTAGCCAAGCTCACGCACGATGTCGAAGCAGCGCTGGCGGTTTTCATTGTCCCATAATTCGACGTACAGCAGCGGGCGATGGCGGGCGAGAAGACGCTTTCCACCTTCCAGGACGAAAGCTTCGAAATTTTCTACGTCCATCTTGATGCCGGTCACGCGGGGAAGATCGTGCTTTGCGAAATCGAAGCTGTCGAGTGTTTTCAGCGGAACGGAAAACCGCAGTCCTTCGTTGCGCTCGGTGATGGATTCGTGCAGGACGTGGCTGAGCCCTTGCTGCTTCGCGCCGCTTTCGACGGGCATCACCATTTCAACTTTCCCTTCGTGGTTGCCCAGCGCGCAGGCCTGCACCCGCACGTTGCGAAGATCGAAGCGTTCGATGACGTGATGCAGCGTGCGGAGATTGTCGGGCATCGGCTCGAAAGCGATCACCGTTCCTTTGTGCACGCGGCAGGAAAGATGCACCGTCATGATCCCGATGTTCGCGCCGATGTCGAGCACGATGCCGTCTTCGGGAAGCTCCTGCAGAAACGCGAAAAAGTCGTTCTCCTTCCGGTCGCGCCGCAGCGTTTTTACCTTGTACCACGCAAAGAGGTTCAGGTAACGCTGAAAGCCGAGCATTTTCTGCAAAGCCGATTTCACCACATTTTTCACGGCGCGAAGGTAACGGTTATCAATGAGAAATAATGTTTGCCGCAGAGGCGCAGAGGACACGGAGATTCTCTGCGCCTCTGCGGCTAATCAATTACCTTCGCTTCGTGCTTATCGTCGTCAATACCCGTCTCCTTATTCCCGGTCGTCTCGACGGGATCGGTCGTTTTACCATGGAGACGCTCAAACGCATCACTGTTGCGCAGCCGGAATCGCAGTTCGTTTTTCTTTTCGATCGCAGCATTGACGAAGAATTTATTTTCTCGGAGAACATCACGCCGGTGAAATTGTTTCCGCCGGCACGACGGCCTTTTCTCTTCAACGCCTGGCTGAACTTTTCCGTACACGGCGTGCTGCGCGATCTGCAGCCGGATCTTTTTCTCTCGCCCGACGGTTTTCTTCCCTTGCGCGGAACGACGAAATGTTTGCCGGTGATCCACGATCTCAACTTCGAGCATTACCCGGAAGATCTTCCGAAAAATATCGCGCGCTGGTACCGGAAGAAATTCCCGCTCTTCGCCAAACGCGCCACACGTATTGCTTCCGTTTCTGAATTTTCTGCGAATGATATCGTGCAGCGTTACGGCATTTCACGCGAGAAGATCGATGTCGTTTACAATGGCGCAACAAAAGGTTTTCGTCCGCTTCCCGAAGAAGAGAAAGCGAAAATCCGAGCGAAGCATTCGAAAGGCGCTCCGTATTTTCTTTACGTCGGTGCGCTTCATCCGCGCAAGAATATCGTGCGGCTCATCAACGCTTACGGAGCATTTCGCCGCAAGCACGATACGCAAACGAAGCTGGTGATCGCCGGCGGAAATTATTGGGGATACGATGCGCTGCGCAAAGCGGTGGAAGCCTTGCCCGACAAAAACGAAGTGATCTTTACCGGCCGTATTTCCGATGACGAGCTTTTCCGTATCATGGCCGCCGCGCACGCGCTGACTTACGTTCCTTACTTCGAAGGCTTCGGCATCCCGATCGTGGAAGCGATGGCGTGTGACGTTCCGGTGCTGACGTCAAACGTTACTTCCATGCCGGAGATCGGCGGTGAAGGCGCGTATTACGTCGATCCTTTCTCCGAAGAAAGCATTGCGGAAGGATTGCATTTGCTCGATGTGAATCAGCCGCTTCGCGAAAAACTCATCGTGCAGGCCCAGCGGCAGCGCGAAAAATTTACCTGGGAGAAGAGCGCTAATCTCCTCTGGGAAAGCATCGAACGCACGGTGCGCCAATAGTGTTGAAAAGAATTTTTTCGCGTACCCTGCTTTCGGAGTAAAATTGTAACGCCTTCCCGGGACATGCTGAAACCCTTTTTTCATAAAGAACTCCTCGAAGCCGGCTGCGATGAAGCCGGTCGCGGTTGCCTGGCAGGGCCTGTGTTTGCTGCGGCCGTTATTCTCCCGAAAAAATTCAACCACAAGCTCCTCAACGATTCGAAGCAGCTCACGCACAAGCAGCGCATGGAGCTTCGTCCGTACATCGAAGAGAAAGCATTGGCCTGGTCCGTCGCCAGCATGAGCGTGAACGAGATCGACGAGATCAATATTCTCTGGGCGTCGTTTGCGGCCATGCACAAAGCCATCACGCAGCTTTCCACGAAGCCGGAACATCTCGCCATCGACGGCAACCGTTTCAAGCCGTACGAAGGCATCCCGCACCGCTGCATCGTTGAAGGCGACGCGAAGTACCGCAACATCGCCGCCGCTTCCATCCTCGCAAAAACTTACCGCGACGATTACATGGTGAAGCTGCACGAAGAATTCCCGCATTACAACTGGGCGCAGAACAAAGGCTACGGCACCGAAGAGCACCGCAACGCCATCCAGCTGCACGGCTCTACGATTCATCATCGCACCAGCTTCCGCTTATTGCCGGATCAGCTCTCGATCGAATTCGAAGAAGCGGTTTGAAAATTCAGAACGCAAAACAAAATCCCAAACTCCGAATGGAATTTGGGATTTTGCTTTTTAATGCTTTTTCAAACTTATCGCGGTTTGCGCGGAGTGGGTGCGGGGCGCGGCGTCGGTGCAGGCGTCGGATGTACACCGCCACCACGGGGTGCCCGCGGCTGGGGCTGTGTGCGCGGCGGTTTCTGCTGCGGGGGCGGAGGCGTGCCGGTATTGTCGCGCTGCTGTGGCGGAGGAGGCGGTGTTCCTGTATTATCACGCTGCTGCGGAGGAGGAGGGGTGCCGGTGTTGCCGCCGCGTTGCTGGTCGGGAGGCGTTTGCGTTTTGTCGCGGGTCTCTCCTTGTTTTGCCGGAGGAACATCGCGCGGTGCGTTGTCGTCGCGCGGCTTGTCGACCGGCGCTTTTCCGTCGCGTGCCTTGATCGCTTCCTGGCGTCGTGCTTCGTGCTGCTGCAGCTTCGGTTCTTCACGATGATAAACAGTGGAGGAAACTTCACGCCGCGGCTGGTAAACACTGTTCGCATTCGTCACGTAAACTTCCTGCACATAGACGTAGTGCACATGATACGGGTACCACCATCCGTAATAAACGACATACGGATAAGGTTCCCACGGATACCACCAGCCCGGCCAGTAGCCCCAGTACCACGGCGAAACGTAAACGACGTAACCGGGATACCAGATGTATTGCACGCACGGCCAGTACCACACGTCGACGAAAACAACCTGCGGCGCAAAGCCCTGCCATTTTCCTTCGGCGCCGTTGTCTTTATCGCTCTTCGGCTCGACGACGTAATCTTTTCCGTACAGCACTTCATCACCGATGATCTGCAGTCGCGCGGATTCCGAACCCTGCTTTTCAATGGCGATCACCGCAACGTCCTGAGATTCTTTATCACTCACCGGGTCGCGGAGCACGAGCGAGTGTGTGCCTTTATCGGAAATGTCGACGACGCGGAGGTAATCCACTTTTCCGTCGGCATTGAGGTCAAGGTTATTGACCTTATTATCTTTTGCGTTCAGCGATTTCTCAAAATCTTCAGGCGATTGGGCTTTTTTGAAAAGCTCGAGCACACCTGCCAGATCGAGGTTGTCGCCTGCTAATCCGAGTGAATCGCCGGCTGCTCGTACCGCCGGGGCAGCGAGCAGTAACGCTGCAATTACTATCAGGATCCTGGTTTTCATGGGCTGTTCAGATTGATCACTACAAATAAACGAAGGTCCTTTCCGAAGGTTCATGAGTTTCGTCACGCGTTATAGGTGATATTGGACAATCGGTCGACGTTTTTCAACGAGGCTTTTGTTCCAAATGCACAACGGGCGAATAATCTTGTTTTCATCATTTTTAACAATGAAAAAAGGCCGTCAATGAGACGACCTTTTCCGGGAGTGCGGGCGGGATGTTGCCCGGTCCCTCATTGCCAGACCGACCAGGACAAGCCGGCGCGGCAGGAAACATTTTGTGCGAGATACGGGTTGCCCGCCATCCAGCCTTTCGATTTGGCCGTGACGCCGGCCGTGACGGAAAGGTTTCTCGTGAAGGCGAAGCTGCCGTCGAGTTCCATCGCGCCTCCTGCATTTCCATTCATCGCGTAAAAGTTTTCCGGCTGCGACCACGCATGTGCGATCGCCGAGAGACGGAATTTTTCACCGATCGGTTTGTCGACGATGCCGAACTCTGCGCCGAAGAACGGATCCGTGTGGTTGTTGTAATTGTGGATCGCGAAGAGCAGGTTGTTTTTCTTCGTCCACACCGGCACCACGATGGAAATGTCGTTGCCGAAATGCGTGGGCGCATACTGGAAGAAAACGTTGAACGCGAGCCCGTCGGTGGAGAAGCGGTTGATGCAGAAGATCGCCGGGTTGAGGAAGTTGAGCAGCGCAAGCTTCTTCTGCTTCTGGAGATAGTTCTGCGCTTCGTGCGAAAGATCGCTGTAACCCAGGCGGCGGTTTTCTCCTTCGCCATTCGGGAAATCGTCGCGGTTGCTGAACGGTGCGTTAGGCGAGAACATGTCGTACACCCATGCGTTGAGGTCGGAACCGGCGAAATCGCGATCGCTTGCGTTGACGGATTCGTGCGGCGGCGCGAGCACTTTCACGGAATCGCTGGCGGAGCTGGTCGCGAAACGGAAATAATTCCAGGTGTACCACGCATTGTAAGCGTACAGCGGATTTTTGTAGAAGCTGCGTTTCGTGTACGTGTCATGCACCACGTTCGTGCGCGTCGACAGCACCTCGGATTGAACGCCGGCGACGTAAGCGTAAAGCAATCCGGAAAGATTTTCGCGCTTCATCGTAGCGAGCTGATCATCGGAAACGCCGAACACGGTGCCGTCCCAGCGTGAGCCGATCCAGTTGCCGTTTTTGCTGCTGATGCCGTTGACGCCGAGCACCGCGCGATGGAATTCTTCGTGCGCCCACACGCCGAGCGGGATGGGAAGCTCGCTGCCGTAACGTGCGAAAGCAAGTCCTGCGCCGTAACGAACGCTTGCCGAGAGAATCCTTTTGCCGCGGGAATTTTCCGTGCCGGGTTTGCCGAACACCGCATTCGCCGCCGCATCGATGCCGCGGAAGCTGAGATCGTACATCGTATTGCTCAGCGTCAGCGATTGCTGCATCGAAGGATAATGATGCGCGAGTTTAGAGGTTTGCGGAAAATCGACGAGCGGAAGCTGCAAATCGAGTTGCTGAACACGGGTCGTGTCCTGCGCGTGGAGGTTGTGCGAAAAAGTTACGGCAATGGAAAGCCATGCAGCTGCCAGGGCCGCTTTGCGGGCGAAAATATGTTTCATGTGTTTTTGAAACAGGGGATGCGCTGTTTCATAGCATAAGACGTGCGACAAAAAGAAATGTTACAGGTCACTTCGTTAATGAATGGTTAATGCGTTGCCCGGTGAGAGGCTTCGCGCCGGTTGAACCACATAGGGACATAGGGACACATAGTTTGCTTTCTATGTGTTTCTATGTTGCTATGTGGTTTAGTAAAGACAATCGAACGACGACTTTCCCCTACGCACTGCCGAAATATTTCTGTTGACAAACGCTATGCACGCAACGTATCTTTAACCTCACGCGCGGAAAGGAAGAAGATGAAGCCAGTTATTTACACCGTCGGTCATTCGACGCATCCCATCGGGTATTTTGCAGAGCTGCTGATCACGCATCACGTCAATTGCCTCGTCGACGTGCGCAGCGTGGCGGCCAGCCGTTTCAACCCGCAATACAACAAGAAAGCGCTGCAGGAATTCCTCGCGAAATACCAGGTGACGTACCTGCATTTCGGCGGAGAGTTCGGCGCGCGCCGCACGGAACCGGAGCTGCTCGATGAAAATGGTCGCGTCGATTTTGAAAAAGTGCGGCAGTCGGAAAAGTTCCGTTCCGGCATGCAGCGGTTGAAGAATGGTATTGCGAAAGGTTATACGATCGCGCTGATGTGCGCCGAAGCGGAGCCGCTGGAATGTCATCGTTTCGGCATGATCACGCCGGCGTTGGTGGAGGCGGATTTCGACGTGCTGCACATTCTCAAAAACAATCACATCGAAACAAACGCCGGGCTCGAAGCGCGGATGCTGTATCGTTTTCAGAAAAAGGTGAAACGCAAAGGCCGGATGTTACGTGGCCCCGAGAAAGCGCAGCTGCAGCTGGCATATCGCGATGTGAATGATGTGGTGGGATTTGCTGCGAGTGCTGATGAGAAGTAAGAAGCAACAGGAGAAGTTAGCTTTTAACCACAGGATTACACAGAGTTTTTTCACAGAGGGACACAGTGTTCTCTGTGCAGACCTCTGTGTATCTTTGGTAAACGCTACAGTTTCTCTTTATGAGGAACTTTTCATTCGATTACAAATTCTCCAGCAACGCATCATCCACCAAATTCGGCAGTGTCACCTGCAATCCCGGCGTGCGTTTCATTTCGCGCTCGATGGCGAAGATCGCTTCCTTGTTGCGCGCCCAGCTTCTGCGTGCGATGCCGTTGTTCACGTCCCAGAACAGCATCGATTGCAACCGTCGTTCGGAATCATCGCTGCCGTCGAGCACCATGCCGAAGCCGCCGTTGATGACTTCGCCCCAGCCCACGCCGCCGCCGTTGTGCAAGGAGATCCACGTCGCGCCACGGAATCCGTCGCCGACAAAATTCTGCACCGCCATGTCCGCCGTGAATTGCGAGCCGTCGTAAATGTTCGACGTTTCGCGATACGGTGAATCGGTGCCGGAAACATCGTGATGGTCACGTCCCAGCACGACCGGCGCGCTCACGCGTTTTTCGCGGATGGCTTTGTTCATCGCCGACGCAATGCGGATACGCGCTTCGGAATCGGCATACAGGATGCGCGCCTGCGATCCGACAACGAGGTTGTTTACCATCGCATCCTTGATCCACGCGATATTGTCGCTGAGCTGCAGTTTGATTTCTTCCGGCGCGTTGCGGTGCATGTCTTCCAGCACTTCCAGCGCGAGGCGATCGGTTTCTGCGAGGTCTTTCGGATCCGCAGACGTGCATACCCAGCGGAACGGACCGAAGCCGTAATCGAAGCACATCGGCCCGAGAATGTCCTGCACGTAGGAAGGATATTTGAACGTGCCGTCCGCTTTCACGATGTCGGCGCCGGCGCGCGAAGCTTCGAGGAGAAACGCGTTGCCGTAATCGAAGAAATACATGCCCTGTGCCGCCAGCGCATTCACCGCATTCGCATGACGACGCAGCGACGCACGCACGGCTTCTTTGAATTGCTCCGGCTGTTCCGCCATCATCCGCTTCGATTCTTCGAATGAAATTCCGGCAGGATAATAACCGCCCGCCCACGGATTGTGCAGCGAAGTCTGGTCGGAGCCGATGTCCACGCGCATTTTCTCTTTCACCAGTCGCTCCCAGAGATCGACGACGTTGCCCTGGTACGCCAGTGAAATTCCTTCTTTGGCCGCCGTCGCTTTTTTGATGCGCGCGATGAGCTCGTCGAGATTTTCGTACACCTCATCCACCCACTTCTGCGAATGACGCGTCTGCGTGGCCTTCGGGTTGATCTCAGCAATGACCGCGACCAGTCCCGCGATCTTTGCGGCTTTCGGCTGTGCGCCGCTCATTCCGCCCAGGCCTGCCGAGATGAACAACCGCCCGCGACGATCTTCTTCGTTCTTCGAAATTTTTCGCGCGGCATTCATCACGGTAATCGTCGTTCCGTGCACAATGCCCTGCGGCCCGATGTACATGAACGAGCCCGCCGTCATCTGCCCGTATTGCGTTACGCCGAGCGCGTTGAAACGTTCCCAGTCGTCCGGCTTCGAATAGTTCGGGATCATCATGCCGTTCGTCACGACCACGCGCGGTGCGTCTTTGTGCGAAGGGAAAAGCCCGAGCGGATGACCCGAATACAACACGAGCGTTTGCTGGTCGGTCATCGTAGCGAGGTATTTCATCGTGAGCAGGTACTGCGCCCAGTTCTGGAAGACTGCGCCGTTGCCGCCGTACGTGATCAGCTCGTGCGGATGCTGCGCC
>CAMLEF010000081.1 GCA_946478675.1 uncultured Flavobacteriales bacterium
CCGTGCCTTTGAGGTGCAGGATCACCTGCTTGTCGGTGTCATAGGTGATGGTCACCGTCTTGTCCTGGATGTTGAGCTTGCCGGCAGAGTTGAAGGTCACTTTGATGACGCCTTCGCCATTCGGCTTGATCGGCTCTTTCGGATAATCGGGAACGGTGCAACCGCAGGAACCAACAGCGTTGTTGATGATCAGGGGCTCTTTCCCGGTGTTCTTGAACTTGAACTCGTGCGTTACGACTTCGCCCTGCTTGATAGTGCCGAAATTGTACTCGAGAACGTCGAAGGTCATTACCGGACCATTCTTGTTTTCGACTTGAGATGAAGTGGGGGCGCCGGTCGTAGTGGTCGTGGTTTGTGCATTGATAGCGATCGCACTTACCATGAACATCGGGATGAGAAACAGTTTTTTCATGATTTTCTGGTGGTTAATTGCTTTTTTTGAAGTAGAGTTTTCAGAGTCGGATGCAACACAAACCGTGCCACAGTAAGCCAGCCTCCCGGTAAAAAATGACTAACTTTGCGTCCCTTGATTTTCAAGGGTTTTAACGAAGATAAAAGTAATAAAACCTAAAACGAAAAAACAACCCGGCGCACCTCCTTTTTAACTTCCGGGTATCTTTTTTTGAGCCGTATGTCCGAGATCGCCAAAACCTACGACCCCAAAGCCGCTGAGAACCACTGGTATGCCTGGTGGATGGAGCAGGGCTTCTTCCGTTCCGTTCCCGATGAGCGCGAACCGTATACCATCGTCATCCCGCCCCCGAACGTCACCGGCGTGCTGCACATGGGCCATATGCTCAACAATACGATCCAGGACGTGCTCGTGCGCCGCGCCCGCATGCAGGGAAAAAACGCCTGCTGGGTGCCCGGCACCGACCACGCTTCCATCGCCACCGAAGCGAAAGTCGTGGCGCTGCTGAAGGAACAGGGCATCAACAAACGCGACCTTTCCCGCGAAGATTTTCTCAAGCATGCCTGGGCCTGGAAAGAAAAATACGGCGGCATCATCCTCGAGCAGCTGAAAAAGCTCGGCGCGTCCTGCGACTGGGACCGCACGCGCTTTACCATGGAAGACGAGCTTACCGAATCGGTCATCGACGTCTTCATCGATCTTTATAAGAAAGGACACGTTTACCGCGGCACCCGCATGGTAAACTGGGATCCTTCCGCGCTTACCGCCGTTTCCGACGAAGAGGTGATCATGAAAGAAACGACCTCGCGTCTTTTCTACGTGCGTTACCAGATCGAAGGCACAAACGATTATCTCACGATCGCCACCACCCGACCGGAAACGATTCTCGGCGATACCGCTGTTTGTGTTCACCCGGAAGACGAGCGTTATGCGCATCTCAAAGGCAAACGCGTGATCGTGCCGCTGGTGAACCGTTCCGTTCCCGTGATCTTCGATGAATACGTCGACCGCGCCTTCGGAACCGGTGCGCTGAAAGTAACGCCGGCGCACGACAAGAACGACTACGAGCTCGGCAAGAAACACCAGCTCGACACGATCGACGTGCTCAATCCCGACGGCACGATGAGCAAAGCGGCGCAGCTGTACATCGGCCTCGACCGTTTCGCCTGCCGCAAGCAGATCGTAAAAGATCTCGAAGCTGCGGAGCATCTCGTGAAAACCGAAGACATCAAAAACAACGTCGGTTATTCCGAGCGCACCAACGCCGTCATCGAGCCGCGCCTGTCGATGCAGTGGTTCGTGGCGATGAAAAAATTGTCGGAGCCCGCATTGGAAAATGTCGTGAACGGCAACGTTCGTCTTATCCCCGACAAGTTCATCAACACGTACAAGTACTGGATGGAGAACGTGCAGGACTGGTGTATCTCGCGTCAGCTCTGGTGGGGACAACGCATTCCTGCGTGGTATGACGCCGATGGAAAATTCGTCGTGGCGAAAACGGCCGATGAAGCGATCGCAGAATTCAAATCCGTTCACGGAAAAACGTATTCGGCGAATGAGGTGAAGCAGGACGAAGACGTGGTCGACACCTGGTTCTCTTCGTGGCTGTGGCCGATCTCCGTGTTCGATCCGAAAGTGTTCGGCGGCGGAAAAGATTACAAAGGCAACGACGACGTCAACTATTATTACCCGACGAACGATCTCGTGACGGCACCGGAAATTCTTTTCTTCTGGGTAGCGCGCATGATCATTGCCGGTTACGAATACCGCGGCGAGAAGCCGTTCGAAAATGTTTATCTCACCGGTATCGTGCGTGATAAACAAGGCCGCAAGATGTCGAAGTCGCTTGGTAATTCGCCCGACCCGCTCGACCTGATCGAGAAGTACGGCGCGGACGGCGTGCGCGTGGGCATGCTCCTTTGCTCGCCTGCAGGCAACGATCTTCCGTTCGATGAATCGCTGTGCGAGCAGGGACGGAATTTCGCCAACAAGATCTGGAACGCGTTCCGTCTCGTGAAAGGCTGGAGCGTTGAGTCTTCTGCACAGCAACCGGCCGCCGCGAAAGCAGCGATCGAATGGTTCGGCGCGAAGTTCAACCAGCAGCTGGCGGAGATCAACGACCATTATGCGAAGTTCCGCCTGTCGGATGCGCTGATGGCGACGTACAAGCTCGTGTGGGATGATTTCTGCGCGTGGTACCTCGAGATGGTGAAGCCGGAATTCGTCGATGGCAAGCCGCTGCCGGTGGATGCCGCAACGCTCAAAGCCACGACGGAATTCTTCGAGAAAATTTTGAAGATCCTTCACCCGTTCATGCCGTTCATCACGGAAGAACTGTACCATCATCTCGCAGAACGCAAAGGCAAAGACGCGATCATCGTTGCCCCGTGGCCGAAAGCGGAAACCTGCGATACGGCGTTCATCGAGCGTTTCGCTGTTGCGATTGAAGCCGTAACGGAAGTTCGCAACATCCGCAGCCAGAAAGGCATTTCACCGAAAGAAAAAGTGGAGCTGCACATCCGCTCCGCTTCACCGGACAAAGCGTTCGACGCAGTCATCCAGAAGCTCGGCGGCATTTCTTCGATCACCTACACGAATGAAAAACCGGCCAGTGCGATCGGCTTCATCATCAAGGCGAATGAATATTTCGTTCCGGTAACGATCAACGTCGCCGAAGAAAAAGTTCGCCTGACGAAAGAGCTCGAATACAACAAAGGCTTTCTTGTTTCCGTGCAGAAAAAACTCGCGAATGAAAAGTTCGTGCAGAATGCGAAGCCCGAGCTGATCGAGAACGAACGCCGCAAGCAGGCCGACGCCGAATCGAAGATCAAAGCGATCGAAGAGCAGCTCGCGAATTTGTAATTCTAAACCGCCAAGGCGCGAAGAACGCAAAGTAAAACCGCAAAGGCATTCAACTATGACGTCTTTGCGGTTTTCTTATTTTCACTTCATGAAAAAGCCGCTTGTCGTTGCTGCAATGCTCCTGCTGCTTTCCGCCTGCGGAATTTTCGGCATTCATTTCAATCTGCACAATCCGCGGTTTGCGGGAAAATATCCGAAGCTCACGGAAGCGCGCAAGCTGCTGGGCAACCAGGATTCGCGGCTGCGCACCTGCTTCGACGTGAAGTATTATTACCTCTCTGTTCGTTTCGGAAAAAATCTTTCGCTCGACCGCGGCATCAGCGGAACAGTCGGCATTCACGCGATCGCTACCGCCGATCTCGACACGCTGCAGCTCGATCTCGCGAAAACGATGAAGCTTGACGCATTGCACGAAGGCTCCGTTTCTCCGAAAGGCATGAGCGCCGGTGACGAAGTGAAATTTTTCCGGGAGGAAGGCGCGGTATTCGTCTGTTTCCCAAAAACGATCCGCAAAGGAAAATCCATTGATCTCATTGCTGATTTTTCCGGAACGCCCATTGAAGCGAAACGTCCGCCGTGGTCGGGAGGATTCGTTCGCAAAATCGACGACCTCGGCCATCCGTGGTGGGGCGTTTCCTGCGAGACGGAAGGTGCGAGCTTGTGGTGGCCGTGCAAAGACGTGCTGAACGATGAGCCCGACAGTGCCGACATCGACCTGTGGATGCCCGACGGATTGACAGGTGTGAGCAACGGCCGGCGCGTGGATGCAAAAGACCGCAGCTTCTCGATGCCGCCCGGCGCGGGTGACGGACTTCATGCGGATTGCTGGCATGTCTCCTACCCGATCAATCTTTACAACATCACGTTTTACATCGGCAAATACAAGTTGCTGCACGATGTGTATTACAGCGAAGTCACGCACGATTCACTGCAGATGAATCATTACGTATTGGAGCAGCATTACGAGCAGGCGAAAAAACAATTCCCGCAGCAGAAAGAGTACATCGCGTTCTACGAAAAAACGTACGGCCCTTACGCCTGGTACAAAGACGGCTGCCGTCTCGTGGAATCGCCGTACGAAGGCATGGAGCACCAGACGGCGATCGCGTACGGTCACGGTTTTAAAACGGACGAATGGGGCTTCGATTACATCATCCTGCACGAGACGGCGCACGAATGGTGGGGCAACGCTGTGACGGCTACCGATCTCGGCGACGGCTGGATCCACGAAGGTTTTGCGACGTACACGGAAGCGTTGTGGGTGGAACATACTTCCGGTCGTGCGGCCTATGAAAATTATCTCTGGGAGGGAAGAATTCTGTTGAAGAATAAAAGGCCGGTGTCGCGTCCGTACAACATTCGTTATTTCGATTATCACGACGAGGACATTTACAACAAAGGTTCATGGATCCTGCATTCGCTGCGTTACGCGATCAACAATGATTCGACGTTCTTCCGCATCCTGAAAAAGTTTTACGCCGAATACAAATACAAGAATGCGACGAGCTACGATTTCGAATTCATCGTCAACCGCGAAACGCAACAGGATTATCACTGGTTCTTCGAAACGTATGTACACCGGCGACTTGCGCCCATTCTCGAATACGACGTTCATGATGGCGCGCTGTACACGCGATGGACAAAAACCTCGAATGGATTTCACATGCCGTTTGTCGTGATTTACGGGCAGCAGCAGGGAGCGCACAAAATGGACGCTGTTTTCGGAAGCGTCGTGTATGACGGTCTGCCGACGGGAACCACCAGCGTATCGTTCGACGAATCGAAGTTTTTATATCGCGCGAAAAAGAACAACAGCCTGCACCGGCTTTACCACAGCCAGCACCGCAGCAGGAAAAACGCACCGAGGAGCTACTAATTCTGCCGCAACATCTGCAGCCAGATCAACGCTTCGGCTCTTGTCTTGAAAACTTTGTAGGGAACTTCCGGCTTGTAGATGCGCGCATAAAATTCGGCGAGCAGGCGGAACCCGAGATGCGGCGCGATCATGGCTACTGCGAGATACGGCTGTTTCGGTTCGATCTCCCGCGCATATTCCCGTCCTTCCCGCGTGTACCAGAGCGAACCTTCCGATTCGAAGATGAACGGATGTTTTACACCGCCGGTCAGTTCGAGAAATACGTGATGCATTTCCTCTTTGATCGCAGGCGTGATCTCCGCTCCGTCGAGATAAACCACGTTGACAATTCCTTCGTCCAGCCAGATTTGCACCCTGTCGCTGACGACGCGCTTGTTTTCCACTACGTGTGTAATTGTTTGCTCCGCACAAGATAAAAATTTTCTCATTCGGAGATTCACGCTGCGATCAGATGTAGCCGGCAGCCTTGTACGTGATGCAGCCGATCCATTCGTGAAACAGCACGTTCCAGTCGGCGAGCGTTCCGGCGTCGGGAAGAAAGGCGTAATCGAATTCGAATTTCAGCGGGCCGCTGAACCGGTCGGTGGAATACGGCGAAACATGGATACCTGCTTTTTCGAAACAGCCCAGCGAGCGGCGCATGTGGAAAGCGGAAGTCACCAGCAGGTAACGGCCGCCGGGCGCTTCTTTCGCAAGAATGGGCTTCGTGAATTCCGCGTTCTCGTGCGTATTCTTCGAATCGGTTTCGAACACCATCACCGAATCGGGCACGCCGATGCTGCGAAGATAATCGCGGATATAAACGCCTTCGCGCTTGTCCTGGTGCAGCACGCTTCCTGATCCGCCGGTGAAAATGATCTTCGGCGCCACGCCTTGTTTCCAGAGGGAAACGGCCTGCAGCAAACGATCGCCGCCGCGCGCAAACTGGATGCGGTTCAGCTGCTCGTCGTAAGAGCTCATGCCGCCGAGCAGGATGATCGCGTCATAGCTTCCTTTCGCCGGCACTTCCACCGCATTCACTTCCCAGAGGTGCATCGTGCGATCGAAGATGAAGCGGTTGCTGAAAAAAACGAGCACGACAACCGCCGCGATGCGCATTCGCCGCTTCCGCCCTTCGTCTTTCGTACGCCACGACCAGATCAGCAGGATGAAGATCCACGTGATGGGCATGAGGAGAAACGCGAGAAGCTTGGAGAGGAGGAAGAACATAATGTGCTAATGTGGACAATTTGCTAATGTGCTAATAAATCCGGAATTGACAGGAGAAGATTGTGCTCATCCGTACGCTTTTTAACCATATAGTCATAGAGAAAACATAGCTATTGTGCCCTATGTGACAATGTGGTTCAAAAAGTTTCGGCCCAAAAATGAACCAATCTCAATACTGCGTAATTATTAGCACATTGACCCATTAGCAAATTAGCATATTAGCGAACTACCTTTGGAAATGCGTTTTCGCTTTTTCAGGAACCTGCTCGGGGATCTGCTGCTCTTCCCACTGCTGCTGTTCTGCATTTGCAACGTGCCGCTGATGGTGTATGCGCTGCGGATGGCGAAAGGACAGCTGACGATCGTGACGGAAGCGCGGCCGGTGAAAGAGGTGCTGAACGATGTGGCGGTGGCGGATTCGGTGAAGATGAAACTGCAGTTGATCGAAGAGATCCGGCAATTTGCATTCGACAGCATCGGGCTGAAGCGGAATGAAAATTACACGACGTTTTACGATCAGCACGGCAAACGATTGATCTACGTCGTGACGGCTTGCGAACCGTTTGCATTGCGGCCGCACCTCTGGCATTTCCCGGTGCTGGGCGACGTTCCTTACAAAGGATTTTTCGACCGGGAAAAAGCGGATGCGGAATTGCAGCGCATGAAACAGCTGGGGCTCGATGCGGATATCGGCGGCGCTTCGGGCTGGTCGACGCTGGGCTGGTTTAAAGATCCGATCCTTTCGCAGATGCTGGCGTACGAAGAAGGCGATCTTGCCGAGCTGATCATTCATGAATTGACGCACGGAACGATCTTCGTGAAAGACAGCGTGGATTACAATGAGAATCTCGCCAGCTTCATCGGCTACAAAGGTGCGGTGTGGTTTCTCGAGCACAAATACGGGAAAGGCTCGGCGCAGGTGAAACATTATCTCGACAGCCGCAACGACGACAAGGCCGTGGAAAATTTCATGCTGGGCTGCGCGCATTCACTCGACAGCCTTTACAAACATTTTCCGTCGTCGTGCGATTCGCTTTGCAAAGTGAAGCTGAAGCAGCAGTTGTTTCATCGTTTCGCCGTCGATTCGAAAATCCTGCCGCTGGCTGCCGATACAACTTTTCCTGCGCGCTTCGAGAAACGCATCAACCGTTCCGGGAATTGCTTTTTTATGCAATACGTGCGTTATGGCGCGAAGCAAACGGATTTCGAAAGCGAATATGCGCGCTTCGGAAATCTGCCGGCGTATTTATCGTGGCTGAAGAAAAAATACGGCGCCTGATCAGCGCGTGCGTTGCAGATCGACGCCGGCCAGCAGCAGGTAACGATCGAGCAGCACAGAATCGTTTTCCGCTGCCACGAGGGTCAATTCAATGACGGAGCTTTCGATCGTGTCGGTTTCGAAACGATAAACGTGTCCCCGGATGGTGTCGGAAGATATGCCTTTGTGCGGCGCGAATAACAGCGACGACTAGCACATTCTGCCACGAAGAGCAGCATTCGCATCGGCTTAATGATTGTGATGATGATTATCGTGATGCGTGGTATCCGGCGGACTGCTCCAGCTGGTGTCTGTCGGCGTATGATTCCAGCTGTGATCGTGCGTATGCTGGTGGGAATGGTGATGGTGGTGCTGGTCGTGCACAGAATGATGCGCATGATGATGCTGCTCGGCAGTCGTGTCGAAAGGATTTTGCGAATGCGGGTGCTGCGTGTTGTCGTACGGAAACGGATCTGCGCCGGGAGGAAAAGGACCATTACCGCGGCGAATAGTCGGACGCCTTCCTTCGCTTGCAAGACGGATCAACCGGGCAGCCAAAATGACCAGCAAAAGCGCAACAAATACCAGCGAAGGATTCATGGAGTTGGGTTTCAGCTAAAGTAGAAACTTCCGGAGAGCGGAAAAAGCCTTACCGAAATCCTTCACCGACCGGTTTGTCTGAAGTATTTTCCACTATGCCGCAACAACTCTTCGGGCAAAATCTTCATTTGTCAAAAACTGCCCGTAACCGTACCTTTGCGGCACCGAAAGCAATCGGGCAAAATCCCGTATTTTCAAGCCTTTCATCACACACGACCATGCAGGAAGCAACGCCTTACCATCCCAAGAATAAAGTCCGCATCGTAACCGCCGCCTCTCTTTTCGACGGGCACGACGCCGCCATCAATATCATGCGCCGCATCATCCAGTCGAGCGGCGCGGAAGTGATTCACCTCGGCCACGACCGCAGTGTCGCCGAGATCGTCAATTGCGCGATCCAGGAAGATGCGAATGCAATCGCGATCACTTCCTACCAGGGCGGGCACATGGAATTTTTCAAGTACATGTACGACCTGCTGAAGGAGAAAGGCTGCGGCCACATCAAGATCTTCGGCGGCGGCGGCGGAACGATTCTCCCGGAAGAGATAAAAGAGCTGCAGGATTACGGCATCGCCCGCATTTATCACCCGGACGACGGCCGTGCGCTGGGCCTGCAGGGCATGATCAACGACCTGCTGCAGAAATGCGATTTCCCGACGGGGTTCCAGCTCAACGGCGAAGTGAAGCATCTCGACGCGCGTAATCACATCGCGATTGCGAAGCTGATCTCTGCTGCTGAGAATTTCGGCGACAAGCACAACACGGCCATCACGGAAATCAAGACGCTCGCGAAAAAATCGAAGACGCCGATCCTGGGCATCACCGGCACCGGCGGCGCAGGAAAATCGTCGCTCGTGGATGAGCTCGTCCGTCGTTTCCTGATCGATTTCAAAGACAAAACGCTCGGCATTATTTCCGTCGATCCTTCGAAGCGCAAAACCGGCGGCGCACTGCTCGGCGATCGCATCCGCATGAACGCGATCAACCCGGAAATTTCCAACGGCCGCGTGTACATGCGCTCGCTCGCGACACGACAGAGCAACCTCGCGCTTTCGAAATACGTGCAGGAAGCCGTCGACATTCTCAAAGCGGCGAATTTCGACCTCATCATTCTCGAAACGTCCGGCATCGGCCAGAGCGACACGGAGATCATCGAGCACAGCAACCTCAGCCTTTACGTGATGACGCCCGAATACGGCGCAGCGACGCAGCTCGAAAAGATCGACATGCTCGACTTCGCCGACGTGATCGCGCTGAACAAATTCGACAAGCGCGGGGCGATGGATGCGCTGCGTGACGTGCGCAAACAATACAAACGCAACCACCAGCTCTGGGAAGTCGAAGACGACAAGCTGCCTGTCGTCGGCACGATCGCTTCACAGTTCAACGATCCCGGCATGAACCAGCTTTACCGCATGATCATGGAACGTGTCGCTGAAAAAACCGGCGCGCCGTTGCAATCGCATTTCGAGATCACGAAGGAAATGTCGGAGAAGATCTACATTATCCCGCCGGCACGCACGCGTTACCTCTCGGAAATCACGGAAAATAACCGCGGTTACGATAAACGCGCGAAGCAGCAGTCGCAAGTGGCGCAGAAGCTGTACGCGATCCACCAGACGATGGAGATCCTGAAGGCGAACGCGGCTTCTCCCGAAGCGAAAAAAGCCGTGGAGACGCTGGACGCCGAATACAAGAAGCTCACGCTCGATCTCGACCCGAAAAATCTTAAGCTGATCGAAGAATGGCCGGCGAAAGCGCAGCAGTACAAAGACGAGTTCTACATTTTCAAAGTGCGCGATAAAGAAATCAAGATCAAGACGCACTACGAATCGCTTTCGCATACGCAGGTCCCGAAGATCGCGACGCCGCGTTACGAGGCCTGGGGCGATTTGCTCCAGTGGCTGCTGCAGGAAAATTTACCGGGCGAGTTCCCGTACACTTCCGGCATTTACCCGTTCAAGCGCGAAGGCGAAGACCCGACGCGTATGTTCGCCGGTGAAGGCGGACCGGAGCGCACGAACAAACGTTTCCACTACGTATCGCTCGGCATGCCTGCGAAACGTCTCTCGACGGCGTTCGACTCCGTGACGCTGTACGGCCGCGATCCTGATCACCGTCCCGACATCTACGGCAAGATCGGCAACTCCGGCGTGAGCATCTGCTGCGCGGACGACGCGAAGAAATTGTACAGCGGCTTCGACCTCGCCGATCCGAAAACGTCGGTATCGATGACGATCAACGGCCCGGCGGCGATTCTTGCGGCGTTCTTCATGAATGCAGCGATCGACCAGCAGTGCGAGAAATATATCCGCGAACACAAGCTGGAAAAAGAAGTCGAGAAAGCGCTGAATGAAAAATGGGAAAAAGCCGGCGTGACACGTCCTGCTTACCAGGGAAAACTGCCCGAAGGCAATGACGGTCTCGGCCTGCTGCTGCTCGGTACTTCCGGCGACCAGGTGCTGCCGAAAGACGTTTACGAAAAGATCAAAGCACACACGCTTTCACAGGTGCGCGGCACGGTGCAGGCCGACATCCTGAAAGAAGACCAGGCGCAGAACACCTGCATCTTCTCGACGGAATTTTCACTCCGCGTGATGGGCGACGTGCAGCAATATTTCATAGACCGGAAAGTCCGCAACTTCTATTCGGTGTCGATTTCCGGTTATCACATTGCGGAAGCCGGCGCCAACCCGATCACGCAGCTCGCGCTCACGCTGTCGAACGGATTTACGTTCGTCG
Source organism: uncultured Flavobacteriales bacterium (assembly GCA_946478675.1). The sequence continues at coordinate 10,960 of CAMLEF010000081.1, forward strand.
AATATTACCTGAGCCGCGGCATGCACATCGATGATTTCGCGCCGAACCTGTCGTTCTTCTTCTCGAACGGCATGGACCCGGAATATTCGGTGCTCGGCCGTGTGTCGCGCCGCATCTGGGCGAAAGCGATGAAGCACAAATACAGCGGCAACGAGCGTTCGCAGATGCTGAAGTATCACATCCAGACGTCGGGCCGTTCGCTGCACGCGCAGGAGATCGACTTCAACGACATCCGCACCACGCTGCAGGCGCTGTACGCGATCTACGACAACTGCAACTCGCTTCACACGAACGCGTACGACGAAGCGATCACCACGCCGACGGAAGAAAGCGTGCGCCGCGCGATGGCGATCCAGCTCATCATCAACCGCGAGCTTGGCCTGGCGAAGAACGAAAACCCGCTGCAGGGCAGTTTCATCATCGAAGAGCTGACGGACCTCGTGGAAGAAGCCGTGCTTAGCGAATTCGACCGCATCAGTGAGCGCGGCGGCGTGCTCGGCGCGATGGAGACAATGTACCAGCGCGGCAAGATCCAGGAAGAATCGCTCTACTACGAGCACCTCAAGCACACCGGTGAGTACCCGCTGATCGGCGTGAACACGTTCCTCTCGTCGAAAGGCTCGCCGACGGTATTGCCGAAGGAAGTGATCCGCGCCACGACCGACGAGAAAGAATACCAGATCACGATGCTGCAGAATCTGCACAAAGCGAACGCAGAAAAATCGAAAGAGATGCTGAAGCGTTTGCAGGAGGTGGCGGTGCAGAACGGCAACGTATTCGCCGAGCTGATGGAGACGGTGAAGTATTGCTCGCTGGGGCAGATTACGGGTGCGTTGTTTGAAGTGGGCGGGCAGTATAGAAGGAATATGTAAAATATAACTATACGAAAAAATGGCAGTTAAAAGAAAACGAGTCTCTCCTTTTCATAATGAAACCCGAGACTTTAATATCAAGATAAAACATCTTGGCCCCATATCAAATATTGATCTCACTTACAATAATCCTTTAACCGTATTTATTGGCGAAAACAACAGCGGAAAATCTCTGCTCTCATATCTCCTTTACGGCATTCATATAATTGCGGACTTTAAACATGAGTACCAATTAACAAAGAAATTTATTGACGCTGGAGAGAAATACATTAAACCATACATCCTTAAATATGCGAGGGGGGGGACAATTCATATTAACGTGCACGAATTCGTTACCAAACACCATCATCACTTAGGAAAGCTATTTTCCGAATCTTTAAATTCTCAATCAACTAAGATTTTCGCAAGCTCCTCAATATTAACAGATGTCGAAGTAACCACTGGCGTCTCACATTTCGAAAAGCTGAAGCGTCTTAGTTTTGAAGGCGACTTTGCCGGAATAGATTTATATATTAAAGATGGGGTATTAGAAGCGCATTATTCAAAAAATAAAAAGAACTCCAAAGACCCAGTTGTACTGAGGGTAGGATGGTATATTATTTTTAGCTATTTCTTTTATCTTAATCCTCCTGCTTTCTTTTTGCCGGCAGAACGCTCTGCTATAAATATCTTTTCCAAAGAAATTTTTAGAGAAAAGTCATATCAAAAAGATGAGATTGCACGTAAAGTTCTAGAAGGACAAAACCTTGATGACATCATCAAACAGGCAAAAAACTCTGGTCAATACATTGCCCGGTACCCAATTTCCATCAGAGATTACTTATACTTTGTAGACGATTTAAAGGCTATTTCCACAAATAAGACTGCATTTGAACCAATTGCTGAGTATATCGAAACACACTTCATTAATGGAAAGGTCACATTAGGAGAGTTCGGAGAGATTACCTACAATACAAAAACAAATGATTCAGTCCCCCTTCATGTTTCTTCTTCGCTTATAAAATCCCTTAGTGGTTTGGTGTTCTATTTGAGACATAGTGCACAGCCAGGCGCAACTATTTTTATTGATGAACCGGAGTTAAATCTACACCCTGCCAACCAAGTTAAATTTGGCCGATTAATCGCTCGCCTTATTAGGGCGGGGTTAAGATTAGTCATCAGCACACATAGTGACTATATTATACGAGAAATAAACAACTGCGTTATAGCTAATACTTTAAATTCCATGGGTGTTAATATGGATTCAGATATAGCCATTCCTCAAGAAGAGACTATTAACTGGAAACATTTGGCTGTATTTAACTTTAACTCCTTCAAAATCGAGAAGGTGGAAGTAACATCAAAAGGGTTTAATGCAGAAGCAATCGATGAGGTTATTAATACTCAAAACATGGTTTCACAAGGACTATACTACCTAGTTACTGAAAAAGATAATTTCCATGATTCAAAAATTAAGTGAGATTATTACAGAAGATTACAAAGAGGGAATTCTAGGTAGCGGTACTAATATCACCCTAAAAGAAACCTCCAAATCTAGTAAATGCCCTGAATTAAAAATTATCAAACGTGGAAGAGCGCTAATCTTTAGATTTGACCGATCAGATGGTAGCGAAACATTTCCCTTTTATAAAAATGTAAAAAATTTAAAAAAGATCACAGATTACATTATTATTTACGAAAGCTTGTCCTATAAAAACGCTGTGTTCATTTTTCTTTGTGAACTCAAATCAGATAACATTGGGTCAGCATGCAGTCAAATCAAATCGAGCTTCCTTTTTGTTGAGTATTTAGTAAAATCTGCGTTGCGAATTTCTCCCAACTACTCTAAAACCATAGAGTACAGGGGGCTTGCTTTTTGCAATGCCCCTGCAATTAAAGGAAGCACTAACGGATCACGAATTAGCTATAAAGTATTTAAGGAATTTTATAACCTTAAATATCTTTACCTAAGACATGGGGGGCCTTATAACCTAGATGCTCTTTGCGTTTAGGGCAACGACTAAGTTTCTCTGTACACATATCAATTACTTAGACGAAAACACTACACTCCCGGGCGATGAAGGCAAGTGATGGAGAAAACAGCAAACCTATTCTGCGGAACCAGCAACGTAGTGCTTCCCGTTCCCAACAAAACACATTTCCCGCCGGAGTATTCCGAAAAAAGCCGGCTGTGCTATTACGCTTCGTTGTTCAACAGCGTCGAAGTCAACAGCTCGTTTTACAAAATCCCGATGCAGCGCACGGTGGAAAAATGGGCGGCCGACGTTCCGGAAAATTTCCGCTTCACCTTCAAGCTCTGGCGCGGCATCACACATGAGAAAGGCTGCGTGTACGATCCTGCCGACAGCACGCGTTTTTTTCAATCCATCAACGGCATCGGCACACGCAAAGGTTGTTTGCTCGTGCAATTCCCGGGAAGCGTCACCTCATTTTATTTGCCGAACCTCGCGCGATTGCTCGGGGAAATTTCCGATGCAAACACCACCGGTTGGAATGTTGCCGTAGAATTCCGCGACCGCTCGTGGTACGACGACAAAACCTTCGAGCTGCTGGAGCAACACAAAGCAGCCGTCGTGCGCCAGGATATGCCGAAATCATCGACGCCGCTGGTGGATACGGAAACGCCGTTTGTGTACCTGCGCT
>CAMLEF010000082.1 GCA_946478675.1 uncultured Flavobacteriales bacterium
GTTGGAAAAACAGCGGCGGCGAAAAGCGGCGGACCGAATCAGGTTCCGCTCTGCGGCTTTGCGATAAACGCCGGTATGATCTTTTTCCATCACTGCAATATTACGGCTCATGCTGCCGGGAAGAAGGCGGTAACAGGCGAGCGCTTCTTCAATAAAAATACCTTTCGACCGTCCCGCGAGCTGGAGGCAGAAATCCTGGTCGGCAGCAGTAGAAAATTGCGGATCAAAGGCTAACCCGGCCTCCAGCAGTTCGCGGCGGAAAACAAGGTTGCTGCACGGGCCCGGGATTACTTCTCCATTCCAGAGCAAAATATTTTCAAGAATGTTTTCTCCTTTTCCCGATGTGGATGCATGAAGCAACTTCGAATCCGCATCGATTAAGCGCAGGTTGCTGAAAACCCAACCCGCTTGCGGATCGTTCTCCAGCGCGGCAATTTTCTTCGAGAGATTGTCCGGGAGAAATTCATCGTCGGCATCGAGCAGCGCGACGTAAGTTCCTCGTGCTTTTGAAAGACCGTTGTTGCGCGCGCGACTCACGCCGCCATTGGGCTGACGGATCAGCGAAATGCGCGGATCGGAAAAAGTCTGCACGAGCGCCGCGGTATTGTCTTTCGAGCCGTCATCAACAATCAGCAGCTCCCAATCGGAAAACGTTTGTGCGAGCACCGAACGGATCGTCCTTTCGATGTAAGGCGAAGCGTTGTACGCAGGAACAATGATCGATACTGCCGGGCTCATGCGATCTCATTTAAAAGCGAAGCCATGTCCGAATACGGCAGGTACACACGCGATGATTTTTTCGGTGAGAACAGGTAGTTGCGGTCGTCGGGATTGTATTCGAGACGGTCCACGCGGACCAGTGCCGTCGCATTAATGAGGTAAAAATAATAACCGGCTTCGCGCAGCAGCTGTTCGATTGCGAGGTATTCTGCATTTTCAAAATGACCTTTCACGCCATCCGACTCCGGGAATAAGATTTCCGTCAGCAGCAACGGTTGGTCGGTAGCGAGAACCTGTTCCATTCCCTGGAGGACTTCCTTCTCGTGAAATTCACAATCCATTTTCACCAGGTCGATCTTTCCCGTCTGTCGCTCGCTGCGAAACGTGTCGAGCCGAACGGACCGCACGCTGATCTCGGTCGTTTTTTCCGCCCAGCCTTTTTTTGCAGAGCCGGAAAACGGAATGCCTTCCTGTTCGGGAAGAAAGAAGGAAATGTTTTCGTCTTTGTTGCCTGCGGCCAGTTGTTCGGCGTGAACGTTGGCTAATCCGTTCAGCAGCGCATTCTTTTTCAGGCGATCGAGAATAAATGATACCGGCTCGAAAGCGTAAATATTCGCATTCGGATTTGCGCAGCCTGCCACGACCGAGAAGAAGCCGATGTTCGCGCCGATATCGATGATGCATTGACTGCGTTTCGAAAGTTCATAGAACAATGCCACGGATGCGCCTTCATATCCTGCGTAACCCTTCCAGTACAGCTGTGTCGGAATGTAATCGTCGCCTTTCGAATAAAGCTGTGCGGTTTCGCCTCCGGGAAGACGGAACGAAACATTGCCGCTCACCGGCCAGTGCAGGGAAAAAAATGCGTTGATGCGCCGCGAAAAATTTCCATACGCGCGGAACAGCGAGCGCACCGGTATATTGACCGGCGACCACAGACGGATTTTCTTCAGCAGCTTTTTCATCCGCGGTTTTCCTGGTAAAGCGCCATGTGATTGCGCCACATCTGTTCAAACGTAAAAAGTTCGCGCGCCGATTGTTTTCCTTTTTCCCCGATCGCTTTTCGTTCGTTCGGGGAAAGCAACAAAATTTTCCGCAACGCCTCAGCAATTGCATGCGCTTCCTGTTCCTTCGCGAAGAAACCGTTGACGCCGTCGCGGATCGCGTCGCCTGCAGCGCCGGTGGGGGTGGAAACGACCGGCACGCCGTTCAGCAGGGCTTCTGCAATGACAAAACCGAAAGGTTCCATCTTCGCAGCATGCAGGTACACGTCCATGATTCCGTAAAGTGAAGGCATTTCATCCCGGCTCACCCAACCGGTAAACTGAATACGATTGCCGAGTTTTTTTTCTGCGATCAATTGTTCGAGCGCTGCTTTTTGTTCGCCCTGCCCGGTGAAAAGAAACCGCAGCTGCGGAAATTCAGGAACAAGCAACGCTGCGGCTTCGATGATTTGCCGGTAGCCTTTCCACGCGATCAGCCGCGAAACCGTTCCGATCACGAGATGTTCTTCGCCGAGCTGAAAGCGATGGCGCAGCGCCTGTTTTTTTTCTTCGGATTGCACCGTCAACCGATCGGGGACGCCGTGATGCACCAGTCGCAGTTTCTTCGGATCGGCTTTTTCTTTTTCGAGAATGAATCTCCTGCTTTCTTCCGACAGGGTGACAATATGCGTTGCGTTGCGATTGTTGAGCCGGTCGTATTTCACGCCTTTCGGTGCGAAATACCAATGGAACGCGGCGTCTCCTTTCGTGATCACGCGCATTTTTACACCGGTCACACGAGCAGCAGCCAGCGCAGGAAGCGCGTCGTCGAAGAGATGCGCATGTACTACATCCGGCCTGATGCGCCGGAACAATTTAACCAGCTTCGGAAAAGCGCCCAGCATCGAACGGCTGCGCGAACGGTCATCGAACGGCACCCAATAAGCGCGATGCCCCAACGCTTCCATTTCCGCGATCATCTCCGGCATTTCCGGGTACAGGCAGACAAATGAAAACCGCACGTCTTTTTCTGCCTGCGCGCGTTGGGCGAACCAGGAGAAGTAAGGCGCGGAGCTGTTATTCGCCAGCACCCAGACGATGTGCAGCGGTTTCATTATTCGCCGGAAAGATTTTTCAGTTGCTCCATCGTGTCGATAGCCGTCCAGCGCGATGGATAAATGGTCGAGCAATACAACTGCTGTTGCGCGATCAGCTCCGACCAGAGCTGGTAGAAATTATCCGTAGGGTGGGTGAGCCGGTTCACTGCTGCCGGGTTCAGGATCTGGATGCCGGAGCAATAGATGCCGGAAACTTTGGTGCGCGACAATTCGGTGACGACATTATTTTCCTGGAAAATATAATCACCCTCGAGGCCATTTACGGGCGGCACCGGTACTACGAGGCACGGCGGTGCGCCGAAAGCATTGTATTCGCGCGTGAGCAAAGCAATGTCGAGCTCGACGATGTTGTCGCAGGTCAGCACGAGCACCGGTTCGTCGAGATGCTTCAGCAGCGTATGGTACACCCACCACGCATTGCCGTGCCCGTCGGTATTGAAAATGGAATTGACGCCTTGTGCCGTGACGTGCTCCGCTACCATGTTTCCCTTGTAGCCGACGGTAATGTGAACCTGCTCGATGTTCTTCTTCAGGAAGTCGATGCCGCGCGAGATCAGCGTCGTGCCGTCCAGCGTCACCATGGGCTTGGGAATGCTGTCGGTGAGCGGCATCATGCGAAGACCGCGTCCGGCCGCCATGATCAATGCGTGACGGATCGTGCTCATGCGTGAAGCTTTTCGCCGAGCGAGAGGAAGGCTTTCAGCTCTTCGGTGGTGAAGCGCGGCGCGTTCTGCGTCGAGAGAATTTCGGTGACGGGCTGTGCGGCGGGTTTGTTCGGCGTGAAGAGATAATGCCGGATGTTGTCGAGCACGAGCAATTCGGAATAACGCATTTCCGGTTCGCCGAGCAGGTATTCATCCTCGCGTTCGCCCGGGCGTGCGGCAATTTTTTCCCACGGCACATTTTCCTGCTGCGCGAAGAGGTCGAGCATTTCCTGCATCTGCAGCGCTTTCATTTCCTGGATGAGAACAGCGCCTTTCACGCGTTCGATATTGTTGAGCGAACGGATCACCAGTTCCGCTGCATCCGAAACGGAGATCATGTAGCGGCGCATGTGCGGGCCGGTGGTTTCGATCTTTTTGTTCATCGCCGCCATCTTTTTCCAGATGGGAAATACGGAGCCGCTCGACCAGGCGATGTTGCCGAAGCGCACGCAGGTGAAACGCGTTTCGCTTTTGCTGTTCACCGCTGCGAACATCCGTTCCATCAGCGATTTCGTCAATGCATAAGTATTACTGATCGGCGGAGCGGCTTTGTCGGTGGAAATGCCGATCACCGCTTTACATTTTTTGTCGATGGCAACGCGCGCTACATTTTCCGAACCGATGACGTTCACGTCGACCGCTTCGAAAGGTTCTCTTTCGGAAATGTCGACGAACTTCGTTGCGGCAGCATGGATCACGTAATCGGGCCGCACCGCGTTGAAAGCATCTTTTACGGATTCAATACTGGAAACGTCGAGCGGAATGGCGGGGCAGCCGGTGGTCATTTGTGCAAATGAATTCTGCGTGTTGTTGCGTCCCGCGATCGTAACGTCGTACGATTTCTTCAGCTTCACCGCGAGCTCCCGTCCGAGAAAGCCGGTGCCTCCGGTGATGAGTATTTTTTCCATAAAAAGAATCAGCGTTGTGAGGTGTAGCCGTGGTGTATGTAAGCGCCGGTCAGGCCGGACAGCAGCGCGAATATAAATTTATCCATAAATCGCCAACCCTGCGGCAGCGCATGGATGAAAAACAGCAGTGGTTTGCGCATTACCCACAGAATGGGGAAGATGATTTTTTTAATGGAATTATAATGCAGCGGCCGATGGTTGGTTTCGCCGATCGCGATTGCATGCGCCACGATCTCGCCGAGACGACGTTTGCGCTCGAGCCAGTTCCGGATATCGGTGCGATCGGATTCATTATGGTAAATCAGCAAACGCGAATCGATGAACATGCGCACGCCGCTCCGGGCCAGGTTTTCCGTGATGTTGAGATCGGTGCCCTCGTGCAGGTGACGTTCGTCGTAACCGCCGGCGCGATGAAAAACTTCTTTCCCGATGAGGAAAAAGTAGCTGGCGATTTCCCCGGATTCAAAAAGACAGTTCTCGTGCCAGGGCTTAGGTTGGTACCAGCCTTTCATGCTCGTGTAGCCGTAATGAATGAGGAACCGTCCCGCGAAGGAAGCCGAGAGTTGCTGCATCAGGTCGGGCGGATATTCCCAGCTGATGTTGAGCGCGTCACCGGGTTGTTCACGATGAAATTCAAGCGCGCGCTGAATGCTTTCCGGCGTCGTGATGATGTCGTCGTCGAGAAACAGCAGCAGTTCCGCTTTTGCAATCGAAGCGCCGAAGTTTCGCGAAGAGAAAACGCTGTTGCGGTTGCCGGGGTTTTTGTAAATGCGAATGCGGGAATCGCGCAATGCTTCCGGGAGTTGAATGTCTGGTCCAGCAGAATTATCAATGACGAGAATTTCGCAGCGGATATCACGCATCGACAGCAATAAATTTTCGATCGAGCGGAAAAGGATCGGGTTGCGGTCTTTGGTCGGGAGAATAATGCTCAGCTGCAACGTTGTTGCCGGGGAAGAAACGGAATCAGCAACCGGGATCGAGGAATTCATACAGGTAACGTTGCCGGGCGAAGTTAAGCAATCAGCGTGGTGCTTTTTTGATTCCCTTCAAACGCAGCTGGACGGCGAGGTAACGTTTTTTCATAGCGGCATTCAGACGAAGAAAACGGACTTCTTTGAGAAACCGGCCGGCTTTTTTTCGCTGGTTGTTCAGGCTGAGATAGTCGGCGTTCCAAAGGCAGTAATGGTCGAAGCAGCGCTCCACGTCAAAGTTTTTATTGAATTCGTAACGGATCGCCTTCGCAACCGGCGGAAGAAGGTCATCCATGTCCGGATAGCCGTAGCTCTCGAAAAGACTGCGATACAACAGCACTTTCTCTTTTTCAAAACGTTCGGGCGCGCTCGATGTTTTGGCCGCGTCATGCAATCGGAACGCGGCGACCGTTTGTTCGGTTTGTGCAATGTTCGCCGTGCCGAAAAGCAGCAGGTAACGGATCCACCAGTCAAGGTCCATGCACGCGTACAGCTCCTCCCGCAATTCGCCCATCGCGCGCAATGCGTCGCTGCGGTAAAACATGCCCGGCTGGTTCATATGTCCGAAACCGATCGTAGTTTCCGCGTCGTCGAAAACAATCCTGCCGCTTTTCCGCAGTCCGTTGTCGCCACCGAAAAAACGCGTCGCACCGATGAGCAGCTTCGCATCCGGATGCTGCTTCGACAGTTCGGCGATGCAATCCAGCGCTCCCGGTTCAAGCAGGTCGTCGCTGTTGATCCAGTTGAAGAAATCGCCGGTCATGCGCCGCAATCCTTTGTTGATCGCAGCGGCCTGCCCGTTGTCTTTTTCGCTCGTGTGATACGCCAGGTATTTGCTGTAGCGCGCGATGATCTTCGCAGAATCATCGGTGCTGCCGCCGTCGATCACCATGTATTCGAGATTCCGGTAGCCCTGGTCGAGCACGGAACAGATCGTTTCCTCGAGGAATTCACCCTGGTTAAACGAAGGCGTAACGATGGTGATCCGCGGTAACGTCATGTGGTTTTTAAAGTTTTCACCAGGCCCAGCCATTCGAACGGCAATTGTATCAGCTTGCGGCGCAGGAACCGGGCGCCTTTTTTACGGGATTCCCGCAGCGAAAGTTCGGCGATGCTGAAGCTTTCATAGGTGAATACTTCCTCCGGGCCGGGCTCGCTTTCCAGGAACAAAGAAAGATATTTCCGGTCGACAAAAATGGCGTTGCAGCACGGCCCCGTTATTCCTGTCCGGCAGGCGTTCCAGCAGCAATGACAATACTCCTTCTTCTCCGTTTTGACTGTAAAATAGGCTACGATTTTTTTGAATTTGATTTTGGGTCAGCATTCCGGGGTTGGGGTGGGGGGTAGAACGGTGGGGTTGGCAACAGCGGTTCTTTTTCAAACCACGTGTTGAACTTGGGGGAATAAAGACATAAATCGTTTTTCTTCTGCTCGTAGATCCGCCATTTGCGGTGCAGGAATTCGTAATTGATGCCGGAGTATTTCCGGTTCACCGTAACGGTTTTCGCTTTGTAGGAGCTGTCGGGCGTATCGGTCACGATGTTGCGAATGCCTTTCAGCCAGGCGTTGCCCGCACTTTTTCCTGCAGCGATCAGCCGGTAATCATAATCCTGGTCTTCGTTGCCGACACCTTCCAGCCGCTCATCGAACCAGCCGATCGATGCAACCGTTTTTTTAGCGATCACGAAATGGCTCCAGGTCTGATTGATGAGCGCAAGGTCACTTTGGAGAATGCCGGAATTTTCCAGCTGCCGGCGGAACAACGGCGTAATCGAAATGTCGTCGTTCATGATCAGCACGTGATCGCTCGAAGCATTACGAATGATCTCGTTCCACAAACGGCTCAGTCCTTCCGGCTCGTGATGCGGGATCAGTCGCACATTCGGGAATTGAGCGACGAAAGCTGAAATGGACGCGAGATACTTATCCTGCCGTTCCTTATCGGGATAGCCGTTGGCGATGACGATGATCTCGCGGTGCGGAAAAACAGCAGCGAGCTGGCGAATGAACGGCTGGAAGAATTTCTCATAACGTGCCACGAATGTGACCAGCCCGATCGTCAGGCCGGTTTGCAGGGAAGCTGCTTGCGGATTTTTTCCGTGAAAAAGCCACTCCAGCTTAGCAACGATGCGCCAGTAGAACCAGGTGTAGGTTTTCCAGTACAGCTTTTTCATCAGGAGTTGTTGACGCCGAAACGGTAACTGGCTTCGCAGTAGCCGCGGACTTCTCTCGGGTAAGGAATATAAATATCGTTTCGCGGCGGAACCGGCCCGATCTCCGTTTCGAAAATGGTGCGGATATCGCCGGTAAACAGCGACGACTCCACGTACAGTTCGAAATTGTAAACGCCTTCCACCACCGGCATATCGTCGATGCGCAAACGGCATTCCGCTTTCCCGTTTGGAGCCAGCTGCACCGGGAAATCTTCCGTGCGGCAATCCATCGAGAGCACGCGCACGAGGCTTTCGTTGACCAGCGAAACGACAAGCGAAGTGATCCGCACGTTCTGGTGCGCAGTGAGCACAAACGACATTTCACCGCGGCGGTTCTGGCTGTCTTTATCGGGCGTGAACTGAACGGCGGAAAGCGTGAGCGCCTCGGCGATCGGGATCGCTTTGCCTTGTTGCTTCAGCCGGTCGGAACGCTGGTAGGTGCTGACGACTTCGCGTGCCGGGCCGCTGGCAACGATTCGCCCCTGCTCGAGGAGAATGGCTTTTTTGCAAAGCTGGTTGATCGTGTCGAGCTGGTGGCTGACGAACAGCAGTGTTCTTCCGCTGCGGCCGATGCTGTCCATTTTGCCGATGCATTTCTTCTGGAATTCCGAATCGCCGACAGCAAGGACTTCGTCTATCACCAGGATTTCCGGATCGAGAAATGCAGCGACGGAGAAGGCGAGACGCAGTTGCATTCCGCTCGAAAAATGTTTCAGCGGCGTATCGAGAAAACGTTCCGTGCCTGAAAATTCCACGATCTCGTCGAAGCGCGCATTGATCTCCGCGCGTTTCATGCCGAGGATCGAGCCGTTGAAATAAATGTTCTCGCGACCGGTCAGCTCCGGGTGAAAGCCCGTGCCCACTTCGAGCAGGCTGGCAATTCTTCCGCGCACCGTGATCTTCCCGGAAGTCGGCGGCGTGATCTTCGAAAGCACTTTCAGCAGTGTCGATTTTCCTGCGCCGTTCTTCCCGATGATGCCGATCGATTCGCCCTGCTGCACGTTGAACGTAATGTCGTCGAGCGCGCGCAGCTCTTCGCTGGAAGATTCTTTCCGCCGGAACATGTTCATCAGCGAATCGCGCAGGCTGAGGTACGGCTGTTGCTCGTGCCGGATCCGGAAGGTCTTCGTGACGTGGCTGATTTCAAGAATAGGCTTCATGCGAGGTCGGCGAAATAGCTTTCTGTTTTGCGGAAATAATAAACGCCGCCCGCCAGCAGCACGAGCGAAGAAGAAAGGCTGATCAGCACGGCCGGGTAATCGACGGCGCACCCGGTGAATCCCGACCTGAAAATGCTGAGCGCACCGCTTACGGGGTTCAACGCCGAAAGCCAGCGCACCACCGGCGAAGAAGTGTAAGTGACCGGGTAGATAACCGGCGCGGCAAACATCAGCACCTGGATGAGGAACGGGATGATGTAGCGAAAGTCGCGGTACTTCACGTTCAGCGCCGCGAGCAGGCAGCCCGGGCCGATCGTAGCAATCGTGATCATCAGCACGCCGAGCGGGAAGCTCAGCCAGGCCTGTGCGCCGGGAAGACTTTTTTGCCAGACGAGCACCGCCAGGAAAAACGGCAGCGTCATCAGGAAGTCGAACAGCGAAACGATCACGCCGGAAACCGGGATGATCAGTCGTGGAAAATAAATCTTCTTGATGATGCCGGCGTTCGACACCATGCTGTTGCCGGAAGAGGTAATGCCGGTGGAGAAAATATTCCAGAGAATAAGGCCGCTGTAAGCGAATACGGGATACGGAATGGTGGTCGTGACCTGCAGCATCCGTCCGAATACGAGCGTAAACAGCAGCATCAGCAGGAGCGGTTGCAGTACGGCCCAGGCAATGCCGAGCACTGTCTGCTTGTATTTTACTTTGATGTCGCGCCAGGTGAAAAAATAAAGCAGCTCGCGTTGCTGCCAGAGCTCACGCAACCCGGTGTCGAATTTTTCTTTGGGCCGGATCTCGTATTCCATGTTCAGCTTTCCTGTGTGCTTTGGTTCCACCCGGAAAAATCAATGCCCGTCAGCTCGGAAAGATGTTCGTTGTGCGGACGGTAAAATTCGATCAGCCGGCTTTCGATGACGGGCGGCATCGGCGCGTATTTTTTATTCGAGCGGTTGATGCCGCGGAACAGCTCTCCGAGTTTGTAATCCATTTTTCGGGGAATGGCGATACGGCTCAGCTTTTTGATCGGGTTGTCGTTGTCGAGCAGGCGCCGGATGAGACGGCCATAAGTGTTCGAATGCGTTACGCGCGTCTCGTTGTGACGGACAGACGTGTCGGGTGCAAAAGACGGATCGATATTGAGGAACCGGTACACTTCCTGGCAGACCTTCACCGGGTTTTCGCTGAATTCTTCGTAGCGGACAATATGCAGCGCCGTTTTCGGGAAGTGCTTGTACACGTTTGCAATCGCTTTCGCATACAAACTCATGCCCACGAAAAATTCATACCGCCAATCCGTGGGATCGCTTTTCTCGATCACCGATTCGATTATGTCGAACGAAGTTTTGATCGAGCCGTAATTCTTCTCCATGAGAAAGGAAGAATAGGTGCGTTCCACCGGGTTGCGCAGGATCAGCACGAGCTTGCACGCCGGGTTATGCTCTTTCAATCGGCCAAGCCCTTCGGGATTGACGTACAATCCGGCGTTCTTGGCGATGAGGCGAATGTTCGGGGCGCATTCGTTGTAATACTTGCGAAACGCGGTGTTGAAGCCGGCGTTGTATTCGTTTTTGTCGAAGAAAAAACTGAACTCTTTCTGCGGGTGGGCCTGAAGCGCAGGGTGCTGGCCGAGATAATTCTTCAGTGAAGTTGTCCCGGCTTTCTGAGCCCCGATGATGATCAGCTCAATTTTCTTCTGCTCCTGGGGTGTATTTTGTGACATACTCTTGGCTGGCAAGATACAAAAACGACCGGTTTACTACCGGCTTTTCCTTCGAAGTGATCACATCAACAAAACGTTTTTCTGTTGTTAAATCATCATGTACCAAACAGAGCCCGTTTGCGGTTCTATTCTGAGAATGCGAATAACCGCTTTGCATTCTTTCTACTTTTGGGAAAATTCTCCACGTTATGGAATTGATCTTTGCCAGCGGAAACACCAATAAAGTGAAGGAGATCGCGTCGTTGCTTCCTGCGGGATTTTCACTGAAAGGGCTGAAGGACGTCAACATCACGGAAGAAATTCCGGAGCCGTTCGACAAGCTGGAAGCGAATGCGCTGCACAAAGCGCGTTACGTTTTCGAACGCACGGGCCTTGCCGCATTTGCCGACGATACCGGTCTTGAAGTCGATGCGCTCGACGGACGACCCGGCGTGTATTCCGCGCGTTATGCCGGCGAAGAAAAAGACCCGGAACGCAACATGCAAAAGTTGCTGGCGGAGCTCGACGGAAAATCCGATCGTCATGCACAGTTCCGCACCGTGATCGCGTATGTCGACGGCAAAGAAGAGCATCTTTTCGAAGGCATCGTCCGCGGCACGATCCTCACGGAAAAACGCGGGGAAAAAGGTTTCGGCTACGATCCTGTTTTTTGTCCCGAAGGAGAAACGCGCTCTTTCGCCGGGATGTCGCTCGAAGAGAAGAACCGGCAGAGTCATCGTGCAAGGGCGTTCCGGAAATTCGTTGCGTTTCTCGGGAAAAAATAAATGCCGCAGAGGGCGCAGAGTCTCTGCGGTTTCTCTGCGTCCTCCGCGTCTCTGCGGCCATCTTCAACACCTGCTAAGTTTTTAACAACGGTTATGGAAAACCCCTCCCCGCAACGCCCTGACCCGCTGCGCAAAAGGTTATCTTTGCAGGGAGTATGAAAATCCGCGTCGGTATCTTCTTTGGCGGCGTTTCGAAAGAGCGTGAAATCTCTTTCGCCGGCGGCCGCACAGTCTACGATAATCTCGATAAATCGTTGTTCGATCCTGTTCCCGTTTTCGTGGACAGCTTCGGCAATTTCATCCTGCTGAACTGGGAGTTTGTTTACAAAGGCAGCATCCGCGATTTCTATCCGCCGCTCGATATGGTGCCGGCGTCGAAAGGCGATTTCCAGGTGTATGCCGAAAGCCTCAACCCTTCGCAGGAACACCGCGAGGTGATGGCTTCGAAGCTCGGAAAGCTTATTTCCGCAGGCGAGCTGAAATCATTGATGGATTTCGCGTTCCTCTGCCTGCACGGGCCGTTCGGTGAAGACGGTCGCATCCAGGGCATGCTCGAATATCTCGGCATTCCGTACTCCGGCAGCAGCGTATTGCCTTCCGCGATCGGCATCGACAAATCCGTGCAGAAGCGCCTTATGGTGAATGCCGGTTTCGCTTCCCCGAAATTCTTCAGCGTGCGTCGCGAAGACGTGCTGGCCCGTCCGCAGGAAGTGTACGATCGCGCGAAAAAAGAAATCGGGTTTCCGCTCGTCGTGAAAGCAGCGACGCAAGGTTCTTCCATCGGCATTTCCATCCTGCAGAACGATGATGCGCTCGCTTTCCGCAATGCGCTCGCAAAAAGTTTGTTCATCCGTCATATTGTCGCAGCGGAATGGAACACGCTTTCTGCAGAAAAGAAAAACGAATTCGTCCGCACACTTTCGGATATCCGTGAAGGCATCGGCATGCCGGTGTTTTTCCGCGATGGAAAAAGTGAGCCCATCATTCATCACCCCGATGCGCTGCTCGAACAGCTCGATGCGCATTTTGAAGCCACCGACAGCCCCGTGCTGCTCGAATCGCTCGATGCGGAATCCGAAATCCTGCTCGAAGGATTCATCGAAGGAAAAGAATTCTCCTGCATCGTGATCGAAGATGAAAACGGTCAGCCGGTGGCGCTTCCGCCGACGGAGATCCGCAAGGGTAAAGAGCTGTTCGATTACCGTTCGAAATACCTGCCGGGACTTTCGCGCAAGATCACGCCGATCGAATTGCCGGAAGAAGAAATCGAAAAGATCCGCAAGGAATGCGAACGCCTTTACAGCACGCTGCGTTTCGACGTGTATGCGCGTATCGACGGTTTCATCTCGAAAGACGGCACCATTTTCCTCAACGACCCGAACACCACTTCGGGCATGATGCCTTCGTCGTTTTTCTTCCACCAGGCGGCGGAGATCGGCCTGAACCCTTCGCAATTCCTCACGTTCATTCTCCGCACTTCGCTGCGCGCCCGCATCCGCGCCGACAAAAACGCGCACCGTTATGATCATTTGCTCACGCAGCTCGATGAGGCGATGCACAATTCACGCACGAAGAGCGAGAGCAAAACGCGCGTGGCGGTGATCCTCGGCGGCTATTCTTCCGAGCGTCACATTTCTGTTGAAAGCGGGCGGAACATTTACGAGAAACTTTCTTCATCCACGAAATATGCGCCGTTCCCCGTGCTGCTTTCCGGCAACGAGAACGACCACCAGCTGTACGTGATCCCGGTGAACATCCTGCTCAAGGACAACGCCGACGACATCAAAGAAAAGATCGATCACTGGAACGTGCATCCGGTCGTGCGCCGCATCATCGACAGCTGCTCGTCCATCACGCAAACCTATTCTTCGCCCGACGCATTGGCAGCGCCCCGCCGCATCACGTACGAAGAGCTCGCGCAGCTGGCGGACGTCGTTTTCATCGCGCTGCATGGTCGTCCCGGCGAAGACGGTGCGGTGCAGGAACAGCTCGACACGCTCGGATTGCCGTACAACGGTTCCGGCAAAGCCAGCTCGGAGATCACGATCGATAAGTATCGCACGAATGAAATTCTTCGCGAGAACGGATTCCTCGTGGCGGAGCACATGCTCGTTTCCGAAGAGGAATGGAACAACGACCGCGTCTCCATCCTGAAAGCGATCGACGACAAGATCAAATGGCCGTTCATCGCCAAGCCGGTGGATGACGGTTGCAGCTCGGCCGTGCGCCGCATCAAGAACATGACGGAGCTCGAAGCGTTCGCTGAATTGATTTTCCGCAAGACGGAAGAATTCGACAGCGCGCAGGCGGGCATTCTCAAGATCAAACCGAAAGAAGAATTTCCCCGCAAGCGCGTGTTCCTTGTCGAAGAGCTGATCAGCAAAAAAGATGCGCGTCATTTCCTCGAGATCACCGGCGGCATGCTTACGCGCTACAATGCGAAGGGCGAGCTCGAGTACGAAGTGTTCGAAGCTTCCGAAGCGTTGTCCGAAGGCGAAGTGCTTTCGCTCGAAGAAAAATTCCTCGCCGGCCAGGGACAGAACATCACGCCCGCCCGTTACGCGATCGACCCGAAAGAGCGGCAGCAGATTTCCGATGCGGTGAAGGCAACCCTCGGCGCTGCGGCCCGTCTGCTCAATATCCAGGGCTATACCCGCATCGACGCATTCGTGCGCGTGTATACGCCTTCGCGGGTGGAAGTCATTTTCGTGGAGGTGAATTCGCTGCCGGGCATGACACCGGCAACGTGCATCTTCCACCAGGCGGCGATCAACGCGTACAAGCCGTACGAATTCATCGACCGCATTCTTGATTTTGCATTCGCCCGGAAAAAAAGGTCGGTGCAGCAACCCGCCTGAGTTTTTATGAAAAAGATTTTTGCTTTCCTGAAAAGCCGCGTATTCCTCATTAACCTCGCGATCGCCGTCGTGGCGCTGCCGCTGCTGTTCTGGATCATCTTCGCGTGGATCGGATCGTATACGCGGCATAACGAGTTTGTCGATGTGCCCGATTTTAAGGACCTAAAAATCCGCCAGCTCGATGCGTTCGTGAAAGACAAACAGATCGGTTACGAGATCATCGATTCGCTCTGGGATCCGAAGCTGCAGAAAGGCCTCGCAGCCGCCGAGGCCGCGGTGCGCAAGGTG
>CAMLEF010000083.1 GCA_946478675.1 uncultured Flavobacteriales bacterium
TTCCTGCCGCGATTCGAATTCGCCGCCCATTTTATACGAATAGCCGGGAGGGAAATGGAAGCCGTTCATCTTGCCGATCACATCGTTGATGACGTTGTCCGCAAGAAAACCTTTGCGCACAAAAGCGCTGACGGAAACGGTGCGCGTCTTATTATAATGGTTGATCGTCACCGGAGACGCTTCCATTCGCGTGCCGGCAACCTGGCTCAGCGGGATCGCCACGCCGCTGTTGTTGTTTACGTACAATGACTGCAGCGCTGATAATCCCGGCCGGTCCGTTTTCGGCGTCGACACCACGATGGAATAATCGTCGCCGTTCACGTCGGTGATGCTGCCTTCCGTCAAGCCGACGATCGCAAGTCGCACGGCTTTGTCGATGTTCACGGCAGGAATGCCGAGCAGGCTGGCTTTCTCCTTGCTGATGTCGACTTTGATGTCCGACTTCAAATGGCTGACGGGATTGTTGACGTACATCGTTCCTTCGGTGTTGCCGAGCAGCGTTTCCACCCGCGCCGCCAGCGCACGCAACGTATCGAGGTTGTCGCCTTCCAGCCGTACTTCCACCGGCGCAACGATCGGCGGGCCCTGTTCGAAGTTTTTCACTTCGATCTTCGCTCCCGCAAAACCATTGAACCGTTCCCGCAACGTCTCGATCAGCTGCAGCTTTTGATCAGGCGAAGTATGATCGTCGAGCTGCACGAACAGCTGCGCGAAGTCGCTTCGTTCATTTTCCGGGATGACATTATAATAGATGCGCGGGTTGCCTTTGCCGACGTTCGTGGCGTAATACTGAACTTGAGAATATTCCGCGAGCACCGACTCGACATAATGCGCTACTTCATCCGTCTGCTTCAGGCTCGACTGCAGCGGCGTAATGATGTTGACGATGAACTGCGGTTTTTCCGAAGCGGGGAAAAGACTGAAACCGATCACCGGCATCAACGCCATCGATCCGGCGAAGAATCCTGCCGCTACCACCAGCGTGATGAACGGACGACGAAGCGCGCGGTCGAGCAGGGGAGCGTAGGTTTTATTGATGCCTTTCTGCAACGCGCGGAGAAAAAGATTGCCGCCCGTTGCGCCTTCGTGTTGCTTGAGGATGCGGCTCGAGAGAAACGGAATAATCGTCAGCGAAACGAGCATCGATGCCAGCACGCAGGTGATCACCGCTACCGGGAGACTGCGGATGAAATCGCCGGCGCCTTCGGGCAGGAATACCAGCGGAAGAAATGCGATGATGAGCGTTGCCGTACAACCCACGACTGCGAGGCCGATCTGTTTCGTGGCTTTGATCGTCGCTTCCTTGCGCGAGAAACCTTCCCGCAGCCAGCGCTCGATATTTTCCACTACGACGATGCTGTCGTCCACGAGCAGGCCCAGCGCTACGACAAGGCCGACGATGCTCAGCTGGTTCAGGTTGTAGCCGAGCGCATTCAGCAGCACCAAGCCGATCGCCAATGAAAGCGGGATCGAGATCATGACGACCGAAGCGGCTCTTCCGCCCAGCGGCAGCAGCGTGATCGCGACGAGCAGAATGGCGATGAGGAAATCTTTGCCGAGACCGAGCAGGCGATGATTGACGTTGTCCGCCTGGTCGAAATGCGCGACGAGCACTACGTTCTGCGGAAGTGTTTTGCGAAATGCGTCAATCACCGGCGCGTATTGCGTTTGTGCTTCGGAAATATTTTTTCCCGGCTTCAGCGCAGCATTCACGAATACGCAGCGATGACCGTTGAGGCGCGTGATGTGCTTGTTCTCTTCCTGGTCGGCGAACACGTCGGCAATATCGCGCAGCAAAACGTTTTTTCCATTGGCGCTGTACACGATCACGTTGCCGATGTCTTCCGCGGATTTGTAATTGCCGCTCGTTTTTACATTAAACGTTTTTTGTCCCGCATCAATGCTGCCGCCGGGAATATTCGCAAGCTCGCTCTGCAGGTTGCCGGTCACCGCAGCGACAGGAATATGCATCTGCGCCATTTTATCGAGCTGCAGGTTCACGCGGATCACGGTTTCGGGAAGACCGCTGATCTCGACGTTTTTCAAAACGGTCACTTTCTCGAGCTGGTCCTGCAGGTTCTCGGAATATTTTTTCAGCGTTTCCGTCGGGGCATTTTCCGAAAGCAGCGCCATTTGCAAAATGTTCACGTTCGACGGCAGGATCTTCTGCACTTCGATGCTGTAGATGTCCTGCGGAAGCTGGCTGCGCATGCCGTTCACTTCGCGCACGACTTCCTGGTATTTGCTGTCGACGTTGCTTTCGTATTTGTATTCGACGTTGATCACGGCCACGCCATCGCTGATGTTCGTGCGGATGCGTTTGATGTCTTCGAGACCGGACAGTTTTTTCTCGAGCGGTTCGACGACGAGATCTTCCATGTCCTGCGGGCTGGTGCCGGGATACACGACGATCACGGGAAACATCGGCGCTTTGATCTCCGGGTCTTCGGAGCGCGACATGGTGAACAGCGTCGTCACTCCGACAGCTATCGCCATCAGGAAAATGACGAGCGTGAACTGGTAGTTCTTAACGGCGTAAGAGGAGATTTTCATGAGCGCTGTTATTGAATGATACGGATCGGTGAATGTTCGGCGAGATAAGCGCTTCCGGAAACGATGAGCAGCGTTGCGTTCTCGAGCCCTTCGCTGATGATCACGCGGTCGTCCTGCAGCGTGCCGATCTTCACCGGAACTTTTTCGGCGGTCTTTTTATCATTCGTCACGAAGACGTAACCGGTGTTGCCGTTGCCGTCGAGAAGCGCTTCGTACGGAATGCTCCAGCAGGCGGCCGCGTCGGAAGGATAGATCGTCGCTTTGCCGAACATGCCGGCGGCGATCGCGTTGGTTTTGCTGTTCGCGATCTTCAGCTCAATCGTGAAAGAACCGGTAAACGGATCGGCGCCTTCGGACTTGTTGGTCACAACCGCGTCGATCGTTTTGCCGTCTTCCGCATCCGTCTGCACGATCGCTTTGTCGTTGATGCGGATCTGCGTCCATTCGCGATCGCTTACGCCGACTTTAAGAATCCAGTCGCTGTTGCCCGCGCTGTTCGTCTGGAACACCGGCATTCCGCCGCCGATCACCTGTCCCGCATTCGCGAATTTTTTCAGGATCACGCCGTCGTTCACCGCGCGGATCTCCGAATATCGAAGATTGAATTGCGCGGCGTCGAGCTGCTGCTGTGCAAGATCAAGCGCGGTTTTGCTGTTCTGCAATTGTTCGAGCGTGGCAACGCTGTCGCGATACAGATTCTGCACGCGCTTGTAGTCACGATCCGCTTTTTCATGACCGAGCGTGGCTAAGTTCACCTGCGCGGAAATTTCCGTGAGGTCGAGTGTCGCCAGCAGCTGTCCTTTTTTCACGCGGTCGCCTTCTTTGACGAAAATGCCGTTGATGACGCCGCCGGTTTTGAAGGAGAGCATCGTTTCGTCATTCGTCGTGAACTGCCCGGAAGTGCGGATCTCGCGCTGCGATGCTTTTTTCTCGATGGCGATCACTTTGACGGGAACCGGGTCTTTACCCGAAGGAACCACGTCTTTTTTCTTTTCCGTTCCGCAGGATGCCAGGAGCACCGTGGCGGCGAAGAGGAGGGAAGGAATAGTTTTCATCTGGAGATAGTGTCTTTTTTCGTGAGAAATGAGCGTTAGAAACCTGCGCCGGTTTCGCGGTCGTAGTTGGCGAGCTCGGTGAGGACTTTGTAGCGCGCGATGGAAAGGGCAAGCTGCGCCTGTGTTTGCTGGCTGCGCGCTTCGACCGTTTCGAGAAAAGTGCCGGTGCCTTCCTGGTAACCTTTCTCGATGAGCTGGCGGTAAGTGATCGCTGCCTGGTTTTGTTTTTCCGCAGAGCGATATGCCGCGTAGGCCGACTGGATTGCATTGCGCGAAATGGAAGCGCTG
This sequence comes from uncultured Flavobacteriales bacterium, assembly GCA_946478675.1. The sequence continues at coordinate 3,897 of CAMLEF010000083.1, forward strand.
AGCTCGAGCTGTCGCGTCAGCAATTGCAGCCCTGCCTGGTTGTAACGAAGATCGAAACGCGATTGCCCGATGCGGTAGCGATTGCGGAAGCCGTTGAACAAAGGGAAATCCAGCTGCAGCCCGACGAGGTAATAGCGCGACTGCGAATTGAACGCCCAGTTCGACGCCTGCGAGCCGAGATCGAGGAACGCGCCGAGACGCGGCACCCAGAAATTTTTGTTCATGCGCAGCATCGTTTGATTGATGCCGATCGCGTGATTCATCATGCGCAGTTCTTCGCGCGCGCTGACGTCGACTGAGCTTACACCCGCCATGGCTGCTGCTTTCGCAATGCCCGCACGCTCATCGTATGTCGTGTCGATGTTCATGTTGCCGTCGCGGTTGAGCAGGAAGTTGAAATACAATTGTGCATTCTGCGCCTGCAGCTGCGCGCCGGTGATCTGCGCGTTCAGCTTTTCGATCTCGGCATCGGAACGAATGAGATACGCCGGCAAACCTTTCCCGTTAGCAAGCAGGCTTTCGTTCACGCGTTTACCTTCCTGCGCGAGTGTGAGCGATTGCTCGTAAATGTGAATTGCGCTTTCTGCCGAGAGGTAATTGAAATACGCGACACGGATGTTGCGGATCAGCTCGCGCTTGTAAATGTCGAGCTCGTCGTTTTGAATGGCCTGCTGCTGTTCGGTGATCTGCCGGTTGTAGAACAGGTCGGTGTTCACGATCGGAACGGTGGTGTGAATTTTCGCGTCGTAAAAGTTCTGCGGAAAAAACGTGATCTGCTGGTTGCTGATCTGCGGAAAGCTGTTGCTCGACGTCAGCTGGTTCAGCGTCGAATAAACCGGGTTCATCAGGTCGCCGATCGGCAAATCGATGGAGCGTCCGCCTTCGCCGCTCGTGTAGTTGGCCTGCGCGTTGATCGAAGGCATGAAGAGGCTGTTGGCGATCTTCAGCGCGTACATCGACTTTTCAAGGCTGATCGTTTTTTGCTGAATGACGAGATTGTTCTCCAGGCCTTCGGCGATGTAGCCGTCCAGCGCGGTTTGAGCGGAGGCCGGAATCCCGAACAGCAATAAGCACCGGATAAGAACTGTTCTGACCATTTTTATTTGGATTTGATTGACGTTATTATTTTAATTTACAGTGTTAAGTTTGAAGCCAAATTTTTTTACTTTTTGCGCAGGCTGTTCAGCATCTCCACGAATTGCGCAAAACCGAGTTGGATGATGTTGTCTTTCAGGTCGTCAGAGATGACTTTGTTGCAGCGGTTGCGGTTCTGCAGCGCGCACATGCCGTGCATTGTCGACCAGATCACGAACGAAGCGACTTCAGCATTCTGAAAATCGAAGAAGCCTTTCTGCATGCATTCTTCGATCGTCAGGCGAAGTCCGTCGAATGCGCTTTTGCCTTCCAGCCACATTTTCTCATCCGCTTCAATCGAATCGATCGGGGCTTGCTGGATGAACATGAGATCGTACAGCTCCTCGTTTTTCATTGCGAAATCGAGGTAAATACGTCCCATCGCGATGAGTCGTTCGAAAGGATCGGAAACGTGCGCGAGCACCGCCATCTGCCCGTTGAGCAGGCAAAAACCTTCCGCATGCAGCGCGTAAAGAATGGCGTCCTTGTCTTTGTAGTAAAGATAAATCGTCGTCGGGCTGTATTCGATCTTCTCCGCGATGTTGCGGATGGACGTGGCCTCGTAACCCTTCTCCAGGAAAACTTCGCGCGCCGCATTGAGGATGCTTTTACGCAGGTCTTCTTTTTCTCTTTCTTTCCGTTCGTTAATGCCCATGACTCAGATCTTCTTGCAGCAAATGTATATTAACAGTGTTAAGTTGGTGATGTTTTATTTTAAGTATTCGTGTAAGTCATTGAAATACAGGTTGATATTTTTCATTGTCTTGTGAATCAGCCCAGCGGCGACTCCGCCATCGTCACCGTTAAATATGGATAAAATTCCCGGCCCTTGGAATTATTTCCTGCGCATTGTCTGCATCGCCCCTACCTTTGAGCTCAAATTTTACTGCTTATGAAACCTGTACGAGTTGCCATCAATGGTTTCGGCCGCATTGGCCGCGTGACGCTCCGCGCCATTTTCCAACGTAACGATTTCGAAGTGGTCGCCATCAACGACCTTACCGATGCGCATACGCTGGCTCATTTGTTGAAATACGATTCCGTGCATCGCCGTTTTCCCGGTGAAGTGTACGCCGAAGAAAATGCGATTGTCGTCAATGGCAAACGCATTCCCGTGACGCAGCAGAAAGATCCTGCCGCGCTCGAATGGGGAAAATACAACGCCGATATCGTGATCGAGTCGACCGGGAAATTTCTCGATATCGCCAGCGCACAACTGCATCTTGCTGCCGGCGCAAAAAAAGTAATTCTCTCCGCTCCGCCGAAAGGCAGCGACGTAAAGACGATCGTGATGGGCGTGAATGATAACACGCTGTCGAAAGACGACGTCATCATTTCGAACGCTTCGTGCACCACCAACTGCGCCGCGCCGATGATCAAAGTGCTCGACGACAACTGGGGCGTGCTCGATGGCTACATCACGACGGTGCATTCATTTACCGGCGATCAGCGCCTGCATGATGCGCCGCACAAAGACCTGCGCCGCGCGCGTGCCGCCACCGTTTCCATGATCCCGACTTCCACCGGCGCCGCCAAAGCGATCACGAAAATTTTCCCGCATCTCGAAGGAAAGCTCGGCGGCTGCGGCATCCGCGTTCCCGTTCCGGACGGCTCGCTCACCGACATTACGTGCGTGCTGAATAAAGTTCCGACGATAGCCGGGATCAACGCTGCGTTCAAAAAAGCCGCAGAAGGCGAATTGAAAAGCGTGCTCGAATACACGGAAGACCCGATCGTCTCCGTCGATATTGTCGGTAACCCGAGCAGCTGTATTTACGATGCGGAATTTACTTCCGTCGTCGGCAATATGGTGAAGGTGATCGGCTGGTACGACAACGAAGCAGGTTATTCGAACCGCCTGGTGGATCTTGCAGCGCGGATGGCGGACTGATTACGATTTTAAAAAAATACACCTCGAAGGTTTCCAAAACCTTCGAGGTGTACTTTTTTTATCCGTTCAATGCTCGCTGTTCAATCGATACGCTTTCAGCCCATTCTCATTCAGCACAAAAATCGCTTTCGGCTCCACGCGCATATTGCTTGCGCTCGTATCGACGGGCTGCTCGTAGAGCGTTGTTTCTGCCGTGAGAATATTTTCTGCCGATAACGACGAACCATTAAACCAGATCAGGCTGTTGTCGATCAGCTGCAGCGATTTCAGATTTTTCACCGGGATCGTTTTCGAATACGTTCCGAAAATATCGAAGACGAGCACGCCGGTCGTCGGGTTGTTCAGCAGGAGACGGTTGTCTTTTTCAATGAGAAAATTCGGCTGTAGCGTGTCGATGCCGAGCAGCTGCGAAAGATTGCCGGTACGCTGTTCCACCTGCAGGTTCTGGTCCAATCGCACCAGCTCGAAGTTTTGCTGGTCGTAAATCCACAAGCCATTATCGTGCGATGACGCTACGAGCGTAGCCAGCGGAAAGCCGATCGTCTCGAGCTGGATCGGCTGGTTGATCGGGCTCATCGTGTTGTCGAGGAAAACAACACGGTTGAAGTCGCGGTAGAAAAGAACGATGCGCAAAGCATTCGTCGCATCCGCCGAAGTGATCGCCCCGAAATTTTTATTGCTGAACTCTTTCTGGAAAACGCACTGCGTATTGAATTTCCGGATCGATTCGCCTTTGATGAGATATGCGTTGCCGAGATTGTCGGTCGTGAAGCCTGTCGCCGGCTCGTTGATCATGCAGTAGGGCGCGGGTTCCGTGGCTGTAAATGAAAAGAGAAAGAGCGCTGCGAAAAGGAAAATGAACCACGGAGACACGGGGGCACGGAGTTTCGTTCTCTGTGTCGCTGTGCTTACGTAGTTTAAAACAGGGTTGCGCATCTTTTCAAATGTATGCAAAACTCAGGCCGTAGTGCAGAGCGCGAGCACTTCGTCGAGCACCTTGCGTTCGTTCGAGAGGCGCGGGACTTTGTGTTGACCGCCGAGCTTCTCTTTTCCTTTCAGCCAGCGGTAAAACGTTCCGGCAGGCGCGTTTCGTACGAGCGGCGGCTGCAGCACGTAATTATTGTACCGCTTCGCCTCGTAATCCGAATTGATCGACTTGAGCGCGTTGTCGAGCAGCTCGCTGAAGTAGGAGAGGTCGTCCGGCGCTTTCACGAATTCGATCAGCCATTCGTGTGCGCCCTGTTTCGCGTCTTTATTCATGAAGACGGGCGCCACCGTAAACTCGTTCACCAGCGCGCCGGTTTTTTCGCACGCGATGTTCAGCGCTTTCTCCGCGTTGCCGATCATCACTTCTTCGCCGAAGACGTTGATGAAATGTTTCGTGCGGCCGGTGATGCGGAAACGATACGGCAGCAGACTGGTGAACGCGATCGTGTCGCCGGTGTTGTAGCGCCACAGGCCGCCCGTCGTCGAGATGATGAGCGCGTAGCTTTTGCCGGTTTCCACCTGGTCGAGCGTGAGTGTTTTTCCTTCGGGCTTGTCCCATTCCTCCGCGGGAAGGAATTCGTAGTACATGCCGTAGTCGAGCATCAACAGCAGGTCGCCCGTTTCGTGCTGGTCCTGTATGCCGAAGAAACCTTCCGAAGCATTGTACAGTTCCATCGTGCGCAAATCTTTTCCGACGAGGTGCATGAGCTGCTCGCGGTACGGCACGAAGCTCACGCCGCCGTGGAAATACAGCTCGAGGTTCGGCCATACTTCCATGATCGTTTTCTTTCCCGAAAGGTCGAGCACTTTGCGCAGCAGCACGATCATCCACGAAGGAACGCCCGCAAGGCTCACGACGTTTTCTTCCATTGTCGAGCGCGCCATCAGCTCCAGCTTTTCTTCCCAGTCGCTCATCAACGCAATCTCCACGCTCGGCGCGCGGAACATGTCGGCCCACAACGGGAGGTTCTGAATGATGATCGCGGAAACGTCGCCGTTGTAGGTTTCGTAATTCTCGAAATAATCCGTGCGGTGACTGCCGCCGAGCGCGAGGTTTTTCCCGGTGAACAATTGATGGTCGGGATAATTGCCGCAGTACAGGGAGATCATGTCTTTCCCGCCTTTGTAATGGCAATCGTACAGCGACTCTTCCGTCACGGGAATGAACTTGCTTTTGTCGCCCGTCGTGCCCGACGATTTTGCAAACCATTTCACTTCCGTCGGCCAGAGCAGGAATTGTTCGCCGCGACGCAGCCGCTCAATGTAAGGCTTTAGCGTATCGTAATTCTGCAGCGGCACGTTGTTGCGGAACTGCTCGACGTTGGAAATATCTTCCATGCCGAACTTCCTGCCGAATTCCGTTTCACGTCCCGATTCGATCAGCTTCAGGAACGTTTCTTCCTGCACCTGGTGCGGATATTTCATGAACAGCTCGATCTGGTGAAGCCGTTTCACCATGAGCCAGGAAGCGATGGAATTGATCAGCGGCATAAATTAATTGTCAATTAACAACTGATATATGATGGGGTGTGTCCCGATCTGACAAGTGGTAGTTTGTAATGGCTCCGGATATCCCTAATGCGAAAGTAAGTACCGGCTAGCTGGAAAACAGAGGAAAAGAATAAAATCATTACCGATAATGATTGTGGGACCGCATTCCTTATGGAAATTATTTCAGGTAATAGCCGATGCTATCGATCCGATCGGACGAAATTTCTTTCAATAAATCGATTTTTCCGCGAGATGTTCTAATGATCGTAAGGTTTGATATCGGAAGATTGATCCTGTCAATTAGTTCTTTTTTGTCTATTCGGTATTTACACGGTAGAATATTCGAATCGTTAACTGACATTTTTTCGGGAAAAATATACTCAACGTTTTTGCTCCTCAGGCGGAGAATTTCCTTGTGAACAATTCCCAGCTCACTTTGCCTGCAGCCTTTGCAGCCTATAGTAGGAACGAGTATCCAGGTTTTAGGTTCATCCGCAATTGAATCGTTGAACGCACTCTTCAGGTAGAAATTGAATACGGTGGTGTTCTTGTCTTTTGACGATTGCGAGGGCTGATCGCATCCGACCACCGCAAGGAGTATCCAGAAACAAATTGTTGCTCTCATTACTGAATACGAAATAATGTGAATTTCACGGGAAGGTTGCTGCTGTTCTCTTCACGGTTAAGAATCAACAAACCATCCTTCGCGGGAAAAACACGTGGCTTAAACTTCTTCGGATCAAAAATAACCTCGTCAAGTATCTCAAAGTTTTCATCAAGTATCATGAGCGACCAGGGCTTGTCGAGGTAATCATTGACTGTCATTCCACCGGGTTGTTCGTAAGGAAGGGTATGATGGACGATTCTGTAATAATATTTCCGGTAAGGATCATAAATGAGAAAGCGGTACCGTGGCTCAACAACATCATATTGTTCAAGATAAGAAAAGTGGCCCAGGCTATCGTCAGGGTATGGGTGGCGTTGTGTCATGTACCTGCTTTTGCAGGAATAAGAAGAAATAACACGTCCATTTTCCATTACAAATAGACTGTCGGAGGCTGCAAATCCCATCACAACCTGTCCTTTGTCATTTACGCAATGTTGCGGATAAAAATCCCTGAAGCTTTCTCCGTTTCGGTAATTGGCCGGCCAGTGCCCGCAATTAGACTGTTGAAGCCTTGAAAGATCTATAGCGATATAAGGTGGAGTTGAAAAGTATTTTTTCCGGGCTGCCTGGTCCCTGACTACAATATCTACTCTTGCGGAAGTGAGCACCAAATGAGAATGATAAAGCAACGGCGGGCTTTGAGAAACCCCGGGCAGAAGGTAATGCTTGCTGCCGTCGTTTAATTCTGTGGTTAATCTTATTGTGTTAACGATTTCTCCACTGGAATTAATAAAGAAAAGCTCAGGTCGTTCCGCGAATATTGCCAATAAAGTATCTTCATTTAATGCCCGCAGAAATAGTTGAGGCACATACTTTCTCAGCGAATCCGCAAAATGCAACCGGATGCGTTTGGTTTGATTTCCATTTACATTAAAAAAAAGTGCGGCAGTATCTGCTTTATCAAACAGGAAGATGAAACTTTCGCCGGAATGAGTGGTGGCAAGGCTGAGCTGGCTGTATTCTCCCTCCATTGCGTTATTGGCGAATACAATCTCTTTATCCTGTTTAAATAAGATCGCTTTTTTGTCGGAACGGGAAATGCAGCCTGCCAGGAAAAGCAGGCTGCAAATGATGGAATACCTCATTGAAAATTACTTCGGAAGCATTGTCGTGTAAATAATGTCCGTCTTCGTGTAGCTTGATATTTTCGTTGTAGGAATTACAAAATAGAAAACATCTCCATTGCTGTTTACCGTACGAACAATGGTATATGTTCCATGTTGCAAACCAGATATAACTCCGGTTAATTCTTCCGGAATCGGAAACTTTTCTTCCCAATCTGCCGAATTAAACAAACTTTCCACGGCACTTGCCCCTGATTCAATTGCAGTGTTAATGGCAGAGAAGCTGAATAGAGGATCGGGACTAATCTTAGTGCAGTCTACTTTGGGTGAGGGACAACTGTAATTCCCGTTGTCGTCTTTGGTTAGTGTATAATTAAAATCTACAAAAGTGGACCTGGGGCTTCCGTTATGAGGATGATCCGTTTCTGATGTTGAAGCTGGCTGATTAACTGAAGGAAGATCGCTTTTGTCGCACGAGACGAATAGAATGGCACTAAAGGCCATTGAAAAGAAAAATAGTTTGTTCATAGTGTAGGGAGGTTTGTTTAATATTAAATGTATAAATAATTTAATGAAAAAGTGTAAAAAATAAATATTTCTTTTAGTTGCATTATTTCCTCTCGACCCACTTTGTAAATTCCTCCAGTGACTTCGCATTCAAACAAAACTCTTTCGTCAGCATTCCCTTTCGCGCAGCTGCAACGCCCCATTTGATATCGAGCAAACCTTCCGTCTCGTGCGCATCGGGATTGATCGAGATGAGCACGCCTTTTTCCATGCAATACGGAATCCACGTCCAGTCGATATCGAGGCGATAGGGATGCGCGTTCAGCTCGATCGCTACGTTGTTGGCGGCGCAGGCATCGATGACTTTCTGGTGATCGATCGGGTAGCCTTCGCGCGAGAGCAGCAGGCGGCCGGTCGGGTGACCGAGAATGCGCGTGTACGGATTTTCAATGGCGGTGATCAGGCGCGCGGTTGCTTTTTCTTTATCCATTTTCAAACCGGAATGCACCGAAGCAACCACGAAGTCGAATGTTTTTAAAATCTCTTCTTCGTAATCGAGCGCGCCGCTGTGCAGGATGTCCGACTCGATGCCTTTGAAAATGCGGAAGGGCGCCATCGACTGGTTCAGCGCGTCGATCTCTTTCTGCTGCTCGAGCACGCGGTCCGGCTTCAGTCCGTTCGCATAAAACGCCGACTGCGAGTGATCGCAAATGCCGAAGTATTCCATGCCCAGGCTGCGGCAGCGTTCGGCCATTTCTTTCAGCGTGTGCAGTCCGTCGCTCCACGTGCTGTGGTTGTGCAGGATGCCGCGCAGGTCTTTTTCTTCGATCAGCTTCGGCAGCTTTTTGTGTTGTGCCAGCAGCAGCTCACCGCGTCCCTCGCGCAGTTCCGGCTCGATGAAATCCAGTCCGTACGCTTCGTAGATCGCCGCTTCCGACGTAGCCTTTTCTGCAATGGTTTTGCTGAGCGATTCGAGTTGCTTCACGTGCGCCGGCGCAGCGGAAGTTTTGAAAAGCACGTCATAGAATTCATCCTCCGCGCACGTGTGTACATGAACACTCACCTGCAACGGGTTGCTGAATTTTTCGAAGCCGATCTTTTCTTCCGGAACAGCCGCCACAATTTCGAGCTGCTCGATCACCGGCAACTTGCGACGGATCGCGCCGGTGAGACTGATCAGCGAAGAACCGGTTTGCTGCTTCAGGAAATCGACGAGCTGCAACGCCGTTTCTTCTACAGTTGCATAATGGAATTTTCCGCGGTTCGCCATCGAGAACTCGATCGCTTTGCGTACGCTGTCTTGTGTTTTTGCGCCGAAACCTTTCAGATCGACCAACCGATTTTCATTGCAGGCGTACAGCAATTCGCCCGGCGATTCGACTTCGAGCTCTTTCCAGAGCTGCGCCACTTTCTTCGGGCCGATGCCTTTGATGCCCAGCATTTCAATCACACCGGCTGGCGTTTTTGCCAGCAGCTCCGCGAGCTCTTTCGTCGTTCCCGTTTCCTGCAGCTCGGTGATCTTCGCCGCGATGCCTTTACCGATGCCTTCGATAGCTGCGAGCTCTTCGGTAGTTTTTCCTGAAAGGTCAATACCTGTTTTGTCGAGCTTGTAAGCGGCGTTGCTGAGCGCTTTTACCTTGAACGGATTTTCTCCGTGCAGCTCCTGCAATTGTGCGGTCAGCTTCAGGGAATCGGCGATGGCTTCTGTTGTCATTTCTCAAAGGTAAAGTTCCGAAATGTTCAAAGTTCAGGGTTCAACGTTCAAAGTTCGGGTTCTGCGTTCATTTTGCGGTTTATTCATTCACTCGCCTAACTTTGAGTGTTGAACATTGAACCCGAAACAGCCCATTGAAACTGCTGTTCATTCCCATGAGAAAAATTTTCCTGGCAATCGCATTACTGCTCTGCACTACTTTGTTTTCACAACAGGTTCCTTTCTCCGTCGAAATCGAGCCGGTGATCTGCGGGCCGATGCCGGGCATGCATTCCTTCGCGTTTGCACAATCGGGAAGCAAATGGTTGTTCGTCGGCGGGCGCACGAACGGGTTGCATGGCTTTTCCACGAACAACAATTTCGACGTCGTGTACGCCAGCGACGTGATCACGGTGATCGATACGTCGACGTGGAGCTATTACACTTCACCGCTCGGGCAGCTGCCGAAAGCGGTTGCCGATCCGCTCCGCGCTACGAACGCGCAATACACGCGCATCGGCGATTATCTCTACATCACCGGCGGTTTCGGTTGGGACAGCACGGCGAGCGCTTACCGCACGTTCCCGGTGCTCACCGCCATTCACGTCGACAACATGATCACGGCGG